>CAXMQC010000260.1:0-8723 GCA_964195285.1 Akkermansiaceae bacterium | reverse complement strand
GGCCTGGCGCTGGCGCTTCGGGCCCAAAACCGCACGCCCGAAGCCTGCGCCGCAGCCGCCGACGCCATCGCCCGCTGTACCGACTGGGCGCGGCTTTATCGGGATCATTTCGTCCGGACCGATACCAGGAACGACGCCTATATGCATTTCTGGCGAAATCTCGACGTGTTGGAGGTCGCGATGCGCCGGCCAGCTACCGCGGCGGCGCGGCCCCAAATCGACCGGTCCGGTCACAAGTGCGCTGGCTTCGGCGACCGGGTCCGCCCGGTCCATCGGGTATAAATGACCGCTATTCCGCCGGCGTTGGGTGGAACCGGCCGTCGGTGCCCAGGAATTCCTTGCCGTCATCGCGATAGAAGCTCTCGGCGCCCGCATCGCGCAGGATGGCCAGCATATGCGGGATCTGGTGGGCTTCCTGCTCCAGCCGGGTGATAACCTCGGACGGGCCGATCTCGTCCAATAGCTGGAACGGCCCCTTTTGCCAGGCGAAACCCCAGCGCATGGCGCGGTCGACATTGACGATGTCGTCGGATATTTGCGGCACCAGCCCGGCGGCATAGACCAGCGCGCCGCCCATGCAGGCCCAGGCGAAGCGGCCCTGCACATCGTCGGCGAAAAGCAGCGATTTCGCGTCCGCATGGTCGGGTGCAACTTCCGCCGCCGGCCGCCAGTCGCCGCTTGTCAGGTCGAAGGTTTCTTTCGAGCGGCTGCCGTCTTCATGTTTGGTCAGCTTGTAGAAGCCGCCGCCGGTCTTGCGACCCAACTGGCCGCGCGCCATCATGTCCAGCTCCGCGGGCGGAAAGCGCAGATAAGCGCGGCCGGCATCGTCGGCCGGCAGGTTGCGGTCGAGGTTCTTGCCCACGAAATCCACGATGTCGAGCCCGATCAGATCGATCAGCCCATAGAGGCCGGTCGAGGGCAGCCCCACCGGCGCGCCCATCACCGCATCCACCATCTCCATGCTGAGGCCTTGGTCCAGGGCGGCGCGCGCCTTGTGCAGCCCGGCCAGCATCCAGTAACAGCCGATCCGGTTGCCGATGAAATTCACCGTATCCTTGGCATGGACGACGCCCTTGCCCAGTCGTTGGCCGCAGAACTCGGCCAGCGCGTCGACGGCGTCGGGCGTGGTGTCTGTATCCGGCACCAGCTCCATCAGCTTCATCACCTTCACGGGATTGAAGAAATGCGTGACGGTGACATCGCGGCGCAGGCGTTCCGGCATGCCGTCGGTGATCGAGCGCAAGGGGATGCCGGAGGTATTGGTGCTGACCACCGAGCCGTCGTGGCGCAGCGGCTCAAGCCGCTCGAACAGGGCGCGTTTGGTATCGAGGTCCTCGATCACCGCCTCGCAGATCCAGTCGTAATCTGCAATTTTGGCGAGATCGTCGAACGAGCCAAACTCGATCCGTTCGGCGGCTTCGGGCGTGTCGATCGCCGGCGGGCGGCCATTGACGATGCGGTCCATTGATTTCTGCGCCGCGTCGTGCGTCACATCCAGCAACAGCACGCGGCATCCGGCCTCGGCGCAGGCGCCGGCGATGCCGCTGCCCATGGTGCCGCCGCCCAGCACGGCGACGGAGTTCAGCGTTCGGGCCATGCGGTCAAACTCCCTCGACGACGCAGAGCAGCCGGTCTGACGCGCCCCTGGCGTGGGATACCGCTTCCTGGTATTCCGGCGAATTGTAGCAGGTTTGCGCCGCCTCGACGGACGGGAACTCGACCACCACATTGCGCGGATATTCCTCGCCCTCCAGCGTCACGACCGGCCCGCCGCGGGCCAGGAACCGCCCGCCATGTTTTGCAATTGCCGGCCCCGCGAGCTCGGCGTATTTTCCGTACCTTTCGGCGTCCGTAACCCTGACGCGCGCGATCCAGTATGCGACCATCTTCGATCCTCCTTGCCGGTCCTATAAATCCGGCGCGCAGACTAGAAAGAATTTCGCGCCGGGGAAAGCCCATTCGGCGTGTTGAAGGTCACTTCAGCGGACTCAGGTATTCGTCAGATCGTAACCGAAGGCTTGGGCGGTCGTAGTGATGATCGGGAGAACCCTTTCAATATCCTCATTCGAGAGATTTTCCCGCCACCGCCCGACGCGAACGGTATGATCGGGCCGCGAATAGGGTCGCGAGGTCTTCGCCTCGACAAAATCGGCATTGTTGGTGTCTTGAACCCGCCCTGCCCAGTCGGCGACCGCTTGATCCCGAGCCCGCGGATCCAGGCCAATCAGGTCAAAAACTCTGTGCGCGAACTCATCGGGCCGCGATATCATGTCCTCGAAGCGTACAAGCGTCGCATGCTCTGAGACTTCGGCATATCCTTGCGAATTGATATAGGCCCAATGGTGGGCGCATCGCTCGACAAGGGGGCGGCGCAACCAGTCGCGCCAGTCGGGCGGTTTGGGGTGATGCCCCCAGTTTTGCGCGATGCCGATGCGAAGCGAGCAAATGGCGTCGAGCGGATGCCGCACAATCCAGAATAGCCGCATTTCGGGCTGCGTGCCCAGGAGCATGGCCAACGGGAAGGATAAACCCGGATCCGGGCTGAATCCTTCGCTTTCGCGCGGTACCTTGAAGGCCAGCGGCGACGAATAATCGGCGGATACAACATCGGCAAACGCCGGTTCGCTGCGATAGCCGTAGTCCGGGAGATGCTCGAACAGTTCGCCGAAGATGGATGTGCCGCTTCGTCCACAACCCAGAATCAATACGGGCGGCGGCTTGAATTCCGTCATCACATTGCTCTTGGATAGCCGGTCCCGGATAGGGTGGTACACCAGTTTCATAACTTATCAAAAGCGAACGTTCCGATACTGCCGCGAGAATCATCCCATGACCAACCCCGCCATTGCCCCGCGCGCCCCGCTGCGGCTAATCTGTCGCGCCATTACAGCGAGACCTGATCGATGACCCTTCCCAAGCATTTGAAATTCGACACGCTGAGCCTGCATGCCGGCCAGCGGCCCGACCCGGCGACCGGCGCGCGCGCGGTGCCGATCTACCAGACGACGTCCTATGTCTTCGACAGCACCGACCATGCCGCCGCCCTTTTCAATCTGGAGCGCGCCGGCCATATCTACAGCCGCATCTCGAACCCCACGGTCGCGGTGCTGGAGGAACGCATCGCGGCGCTGGAAGGCGGGGTCGGCGCGGTCGCCACGGCGTCGGGCCAGGCGGCGCTGCATCTGGCGGTCGCCACACTGATGGGCCAGGGCGGGCATATCGTGGCTTCTTCGTCGCTCTACGGCGGCACCGTCAACATGTTCTTCCATACCCTGCCGCGCTTCGGGATCGAGACCACCTTCGTCAATCCGCGCGACCATGCCGGCATCAAGAAGGCGATCCGCCCCGAAACCCGCCTGGTTCATGCGGAAATTTTGGGTAATCCGGGGCTGGAGGTGCTGGACGTGCCGGTGGTCTCGAAGATTGCCCATGATTCCGGTATCCCGCTGATGGTCGACTGCACCTTCGCCACGCCGTATCTCGCCAAGACATTGGAGATGGGCGCCGATATCGCCATGCATTCAGCGACCAAATGGATGGGCGGGCATGGGCTGGCGGTCGGCGGCGTGCTGGTTGACAGCGGCCTGTTCGACTGGGAGGGATCGGGCAAGTTCCCGACCCTGACCGAGCCCTACGAGGGCTATCACGGTATCGACTTCGCCGAGGAGTTCGGCCCCGCCGCCTTCATCTCTCGCGCCCGCGCCGAGGGCCTGCGCGATTTCGGCGCCACCATGAGCCCGCAGAACGCCTTCTATATCCTGCAGGGCCTGGAAACCCTGCCCCTGCGCATGCAGCGCCATGTCGAAAACACGGCGAAGGTGCTGGAAATTCTTGACGGCCATGAGGCGGTGGATTGGGTGTTGCATCCGACATTGCCGAGCCACAAGGACCATAATCTGGCGAAGAAGCTGTTGCCCAGGGGCGCCGGCTCGATCGTCAGCTTCGGCATCAAGGGCGGCCGGCCGGCCGGCAGCCGGTTTATCGAGGCCTGCGGCCTCGCCTCGCACCTCGCCAATGTCGGTGATGCCAAGACGCTGGTGATCCACCCGGGCTCCACGACGCATCAACAGATGACAGCGGAGCAGTTGAAGACTGCCGGCGTCGGCGAGGAACTGATCCGCCTGTCGGTCGGGCTGGAAGACCCGCGGGACATCATCGACGACCTGAACCAGGCGCTCCGCGCCTCGCAGAAGGGGTGAGGGGGATGACAGAACGAAAAAATCTTCCGCGCCGGCACCCCCCCACCCAAACCCTCTCCCACCAGGGGGGAGGGCTTAAAGGGCCGCATCTCCCGAGACATTCCTCCCTCCCCCTTGATGGGGGAGGGCAGGGTGGGGGTGATCTCTGCGGCCACGCAGATCTATCGAGGAGAGGCCCCTCATGGACTTGACGGTCAATGGGCATAAGGTCCACGCCTCGACCGGCGGCAAGGAGTTCGATGCCTCACTGCCGATCGTGATCTTCGTGCATGGCGCCGGGCAGGACCGCACCGCCTGGGCGCTGCAGACACGGTATTTCGCCTATCACGGCTACGCGGTGCTGGCGGTCGACCTGCCCGGCCACGGCAAGTCGGGGGGGCCGTTGCTCGAGACCCTGCCGGCGATGGGCGACTGGCTGGCCGATCTGGTGACCGCCACGGGCGCGGAAACCGCGTCCTTTGTCGGCCATTCGATGGGATCGCTGGTCGTGCTGGAATGCGCCGCGCGCCGGCCTGACGTGATGCGGTCGCTGACCCTGATCGGTACGGGCGAACGCATGCCGGTGCATCCCGACCTGTTGGCCGCCGCCGCCGCCGGCGATCGATCGGCCTATGAGGCGATCACCTATTGGGGCTTCAGCCGCGGCGCCCAGATCGGCCGCGACCAGTCGCCCGGCATGTGGATGGTCGGCGCCGCCACGCAGCTGATGGCCAGCGGACCGGCGGGCGCATTGCACGCCGACCTCAAGGCTTGCGCGGACTATGCCGGCGCGGCAGCATCGGCCGTGAAGGTCACCTGCCCGGTGCGGCTGATCCTGGCCGAGCGGGACGGCATGACTCCGCTCAAGCGCGGAAAGGCATTGGCCAATGCTTTTCACGAAGCTGAAACCATTATAGTCCCACAATGCGGCCACATGCTGATGGCCGAACAGCCGGATGCGGTGCTGGATGCCTTGATCGGGTTTGTCTAGGGCGCCGCAAACAACACAAAGGGACCAGACGTGCAACAGAGTCAGTTCCACCTGCTGAAATCTCGGCGGTTCCTGCCGCTGTTCGCGACCCAGTTCCTGGGCGCCTTCAACGACAATACCTATCGCCAGGCGCTGGTCATCCTGGTCACATACGGGTTGATACAAATTGGCGGCAACGACCCGCGGGTGCTGATCACCGCGGCCGCCGGCATATTCATCCTGCCCTACTTCCTGTTTTCCGCGATTGCCGGGCAATTGGCCGACAAGCTGGAAAAATCGCGCCTGATCCTGTTCGTCAAACTCATGGAGGTCGTGGTCATGGGGCTGGCCGCCACCGGGTTCCTGATGGGCAATGTCTGGCTGTTGATGACCGTGCTGTTCCTGATGGGCGCCCAGTCCGCTTTCTTCGGTCCGCTGAAATACAGCATCCTGCCCGACCACCTGCAGGAAAACGAACTCGTCGCCGGCAACGCGTTGATCGAAACCGGCACATTCCTCGCCATACTGCTGGGCACTATTTTCGGCGGCATTATGGTGGTCAGGGAGGGCGGTTTGCCTCTGGTGGTCGGCACGGTGGTGGTCGTCGCGTTGGCCGGCGTGGCGGCCAGCTTCTTCATTCCCAAGGCCGGGCCGGCCGCGCCAAATTTGAAGCTGAATTTGAACATCGTCGGTGAAAGCTGGTCCATCGTCCGCCATGCCGCTGGAAACCGGGCGGTGTTCCGCTCGATCATCGGAATCTCATGGTTCTGGGCCGTCGGCACCATTTTCCTGGCCCAGTTCCCGACCTTCGGCCTCGACATATTCGGCGCCGACGAATCGGTGGTGACGCTGTTCCTGGTCGCCTTTTCGCTTGGCATCGGGTTGGGATCGCTGCAATGCAACCGCTGGCTCAAGGGCGAGGTCAGTGCCCGTTATGTGCCGCTCGGCGCCGTCGGCATGGCACTCGTCGGTTTCGACCTGTACGCCGCCGCCAACCAGATTCCCGTTCCCACCGGCGAGGCACTGATCGGAGTCGGCGCTTTTTTCTCGTCCTGGGCCAATATCAGGGTCTTCGCCGACCTGGTCTTCATCGCCGTCTTCGGCGGCTTCTTCATCGTACCGCTCTACGCCATCATGCAGGCGCGCAGCGACGAGGAAAACCGGTCGCGCACCATCGCCGCCAACAATATCGTCAATGCCGGCTTCATCGTGGTCGCCTCGGCTGCGTCGGCCGCCATGCTTTGGTACAGTTTTTCGGTAACGCAAGTCTTCCTGGCGCTCGCCATCGGCAATACGCTGGCCGCGATCTATGTGGTCAGCCTGCTGCCCGACGAGGTGGTTAAAGGAATTGGCCGCTGGCTGTTCCGCGTGCTGTACGGCATGACGGTGGAGGGCGAGGAAAATCTGCAGAAATGCGGCGACCGGGTGGTGATCGTCGCCAACCATACCTCGTTCCTGGACGGTGCGCTGCTCAGTTGCTTTCTGCCGCAACGCGCCGCCTTCGCCATCAATACCCATATCGCCAATCGCTGGTGGGTCAAGCCGGCCTTCCTGCTGTTCGACCTGCTGCCGCTGGACCCGACCAATCCGATGGCGGCCAAGACCATGGTGGGCGTGGTGAAGCAGGGCCGCCCGCTGGTGATCTTCCCGGAAGGCCGCATCACGGTGACCGGGGCGCTGATGAAGATCTACGAGGGCCCCGGCACGATTGCCGATTTGGCCGGCGCGACGATCCTGCCGGTGCGCATCGCCGGCGCGCAATACACGCCGTTCTCGCGCCTGAAAGGCAAACTCCGGCTGCGCTGGTTCCCGAGGATATCGATGACCATCCAGGAGCCGCGCCGGATCGAGGTCGACCCGGCGCTGAAGGGCCGGCGTCGCCGCGAAGCCGTGGCCCAATGGCTCTATGACGTGATGACTGAGACCATCTTCCAGACCGGTTTCCGCCCGCGGACCCTGTTTGCTGCGCTGCTGGAGGCGCGCACCGTCAATGGTAGCGATGCACCGATCATCGAGGACGTTCAGCGCAAGCCGCTGACGTATAACGGCCTGGTCACCGGCAGTCTGGTGTTGGGCCGGCGGCTGGCGCGCTTGGTCGGGCCCGGCAAGCGGCTCGGGCTGATGCTGCCCAACGGATCGGCCACCGTCACCGCCTTTTTCGGGTTGCAGGCCTTCGGCCGGGTGCCGGCGATGCTGAACTTTTCCGCCGGGGTCGGGCCGATGCTGGCCGCCTGCGGCGCCGCCGAGGTGACGCGCGTCGTCACCTCACGCCGGTTTGTCGAGATGGCCGGGCTGGAGGATCTCGTCACCGCCCTGGGGCGAGAGGTCGAGATCCTATATCTCGAAGACATCGCCGCGCGCATCGGCCCCCTGGCCAGGCTGGGCGGTTTGCTGTCGCGGCCCTTCGCCGCCGTTATCCATCGCCGCGCCATGGGTGCCGGCGGGCCGGACTCGCCGGCCGTGGTGCTGTTTACATCCGGCTCCGAAGGACTGCCGAAAGGCGTGGTGCTGAGCCACGCCAATCTCGACGCCAACCGCCAGCAGCTTTCGACCTGCATCGATTTCAATCCCAGCGACACGGTGTTCAACGCCCTGCCGATGTTCCATTCATTCGGGCTGACCGGCGGCACGCTGTTGCCGATCCTGTCGGGGGTGCGCACCTTCATGTATCCCTCGCCGCTGCATTACCGCATCGTGCCCGAGCTGGTCTACGACACCAACGCCACCATCATGTTCGGCACCGATACTTTCCTCACCGGCTATGCCCGCTCGGCCCACCCTTACGATTTCTACAGCCTGCGCTACGTGTTCGCGAGCGCCGAGAAAGTCAAGGACGAGACAAGGCGGGTATGGGCCGACCGCTTCGGCGTGCGTATCTTCGAGGGCTACGGCGCCACCGAGACCGCGCCGGCGTTGTCGACCAACACCCCGATGCATTACCGCGCCGGCACCGTGGGCCGCCTGTTGCCGGGTATCGAGCACCGGCTCGTGCCCGTGCCGGGTATCGACGAGGGCGGCCGGCTGGAGGTCAGCAGCCCCAACGTCATGCTGGGTTATTTCAAGGTCGACAATCCCGGCGTGCTGGAGCCGCCCGCGGACGGCTGGTACGACACCGGCGACATCGTGACATTCGACGAAGACGGTTTCATAACCATCCAGGGCCGCGCCAAGCGTTTTGCCAAGATCGCCGGCGAGATGGTCTCGCTGACCGCCGTCGAAGGCTACGCGGCCGCCACCTGGCCCGACAACGCCCACGCGGTCGTGGCCGTCCCCGACGAGCGCAAGGGCGAACAGCTGATCCTGGTCACCGACCATGCCGAGGCGACCCGCGAAGCCATCCTGGCGCAAATTCAGGCCCAGGGCGGCCCGGAACTGGCCTGTCCGCGCACTATCATGGTGGTCGAGGAAGTGCCGCTGCTGGGGTCGGGCAAAACCGACTACCCGGCGGTGCAAGGGCTGGTGGGGTAGAGGGCCGATGTAACGGTGCGTCCTCGCCGACTGATCCTTCGTCAGGCTCAGGATGAGGAACGAGTGTGTTGATTTCAGATAAAAAATCCTCATCCTGAGCCTGACGA
>CAXMQC010000259.1:0-3632 GCA_964195285.1 Akkermansiaceae bacterium | reverse complement strand
CCGGGGCAAGCCGATAGGATTGAAACGGCTGAGGGGAAGCAGAGAAGACGTTCGACAGTCCGGTCAGAGTTGGAATTTCTTGTGGCTTGAAGACCAGCTGCTAGCCGGTCATCGCGGCGAATTCGTCGTTGACTGCCACTGCTGTCATAGCATGATCTCCCGAGCCTCATAAGCACACGGTCCCGCGTTGCGCGGCCAAGATTGATTCGGTTGGCGTCGGTTAAATGCGACAAATGATCCCTTGCAACAACGGGTTATGCGGGCCTAGAGTCCAGCTCTACATACCGGCTCATAATCGACGGGTAAGTTTGCATGGGTCTCAGCGAACCTCAAAAGCGCCCAGCATCGGAAGCGTTGGGACAGTTAAGCCCCTGCGCCGCCTGTGCGGTGCGCGACATGGCATTTTGCGGCGTCCTCAACGATCAGGAGATATCGCGGCTGATTGCGATACTGCAAACAGTGTCTGTCGACCCGCATGACCCGATCATCGACGAGGGCGAGCCGGCGAATTACCTGTTCAATCTTACCGGCGGCGCGGTGAAGCTGTACAAGCTGCTGCCCGACGGACGCCGGCAGATCACCGGGTTCCTGTTCGAGGGCGATTTCCTGGGCATCGCCATGAACGAAAAATACGCCTACAGCGCCGAGGCGGTCGGTCCTGTGTCGCTGTGCCGTTTCTCGCGCCGCAAGCTGGAGGCCCTGCTGGACGAATTTCCCAAACTGGAAAAACGGCTGCTCGGCATGGCCTCGAACGAACTGGTCCAGGCACAGGACCAGATCTTGCTGCTGGGCCGCAAAACCGCACAGGAAAAAATCGTATCCTTCCTGCTGAACCTGTCGGGCCGCGCGGTAAAGCGCGGCGCGCCGGCGTCACCCGTTTTGCTGCCGATGAGGCGTGCGGACATCGCCGATTACCTTGGCCTTACCACCGAGACGGTCAGCCGCAGCATCACCAAATTGAAGAGCGCCGGCCGTGTCAGGTTGCTTCAGGGCAGCAAGATCGAACTGCCGGACGTCGACGCGTTGCAGGAGCTGGCCGAGGGCTCGTGAACGCGGGCGCGCTCAAGGAACAGCTGTTCGAACGCATCGACAATGCGCGTGACGATCTGGTTGCGCTGACGCGCGACCTTGTCCGTATCCCGACCGTCAATCCGCCCGGCGACGCCTATACCAATTGCTGCGAATTTATCGGCCGGCGGTTGGCGGCGCGTGGCTTTTCCGTGGAATATCTTCGTGCCGAGGGCCGCGTCGGCGACAGCGATCGTTATCCGCGCACCAACCTGGTCTGCCGGATAGAAGGCGGCCGGCCGGGACCTTGTGTTCATTTCAACAGCCATATCGACGTTGTGACCCCGGGCGAAGGCTGGACCACCGATCCTTTCGCCGGGGAAGTTCGCGATGGCAAAATCTTTGGCCGCGGAACCTGCGACATGAAGGGCGGGTTGGCCGCCAGCATGATCGCCGTCGAAGCGCTGATTGCCGATTGGCCTGATTTTCCCGGTGCGATCGAGATTTCCGGCACCGTTGACGAGGAAACCGGCGGCTATGCCGGCGTCGCCTGGCTGGCTGAAAAAGGCTATTTCTCGCAGCCTCGGGTCGACTACGTCATCATCCCCGAGCCCCTGCACAAGGATTGCGTCTGCCTGGGCCATCGCGGCGTCTGGTGGGCCGAGGTCGAGGTCAAGGGCCGCATCGCGCATGGCTCGATGCCGTTCCTCGGCACTTCGGCCGTGCGGGGCATGGCGGCCTTCCTCGACAAGGTCGAGCGCGAGCTTTACCCCAAACTGAACCAGCGCCGCACCGCCATGCCGGTCATTCCCGAGGGCGCGCGGTTTTCGACCCTGAACTTCAATTCCATCCATGGCGGGCTGGATGAAGGGCAGGACGGTTTCCCGGCGGCGCTGGTGGCGGATTCCTGCCGGCTGGTGCTCGACCGGCGCTATTTGATCGAGGAGAGCCAGGAGGAGGCGCGCAAGGAAATCTCCGACCTGCTGGAGGCGGTGCGCATCGAGCGGCCCGATTTCCATTACGAGATGCGTGACCTGTGGTCGGTTGACCCGGTGATGACCGACGAAGAATCGCCATTGGTCCGCGCCCTCGACGCCGGGATCGAACAGGTGTTGGGCAAGCCGTCCAGGCATATTGCCTCGCCCGGCACCTACGACCAGAAACATGTGCAGCGCGTCGGCCATTTGAAGGATTGCGTGGCCTATGGGCCGGGCATCCTGGATCTGGCCCACCAGCCCGACGAATATGTCGGTATCGAGGATATGGTGCAATCGGCGCAGGTGATGGCCGCCGCGACGGTCGATTTGCTGACCGGCCAGGTGCAGGAAGCATGATCCGCCCCGGCCCGCGCAACCTGATCACCGACGTGCCCGGCATCCGGATTGGCAATGCCGAGCAAACCGGCCATCTGACCGGCGTGACAATCGTCTTGCCGGACCGCCCGGAGGTGGCCGCGGTGGATGTACGCGGCGGAGGTCCCGGCACCCGCGAGACCGATGCGCTGCAGCCCTCGGCGCTGATCCAACGGATCGACGCGATCGCGTTGTCCGGCGGCTCGGCCTTCGGGCTAGAGGCGGCCTCTGGCGTGGCCTCGTGGCTGGCGGTGCGTGGCCGCGGCTTTCAGGTCGGCGCGGCGCGGATACCGATCGTGCCGGCTGCGATCCTGTTCGATCTTCTGGACGGCGCGCCCAAGGAGTGGGGCCAGTTGCCGCCCTACCGGGGCCTGGCCATGGCCGCCTGCGATGCGGCGGGCGAGGATTTCGAACTGGGCAATGCCGGGGCCGGCATGGGCGCGACGGCGGGCGCGCTGAAAGGCGGCCTGGGCAGCGTCTCGGCGCAGGGCGATGACGGACTGATGGTCGGCGCGCTGGCGGCGGCCAACCCGGTGGGTTCCGTGGTCATGCCCGGCCAATCCACATTGTGGGCCTGGATGCTGGAACAGAATGACGAGCTGGGTGGCCAAAAACCGCCCGACGGTCCGGTTTCGCCGGATCCGGACCTGCCGGATATGCTGCGGGCGGCGGCGAACACGACGCTTGTCGTGGTGGCGGTCGGCCAGCCGCTGACCCGCGCCCAGGCGCAACGGGTCGCGATCATGGCCCAGGACGGCATCGCCCGCGCCGTGCGCCCGGCCCATACGCCTTATGACGGCGATACCGTTTTTGTGCTGTCGACCGGTGACGGGTATCCAACCGGCCCGGCGGAATTGGCCCGCATCGGCGCGCTGGCCGCCGACTGCACGGCGCGCGCCATTGCTCGCGGTGTCTACGAGGCCGAACCGGCCGCCGGCCACCCGTCATGGCGTTCGAAGTATCGGTGACCGAATGTCGCGCCGGTAGCGCCATCAGCCCGATTTACACCACGGGCCGCCCATTGCTATGCTCGCGCCAACCAACGAACGAATGAAACAGGGAGACCGTTATGCGCAGGTTACTGATCGCTCTTGTGGCGCTGGTGATGATTCCTGCCGCCGCCCGGGCCGCCTCGGACACGCTGGTGCTCGGCATGCCGCTGGAGCCGCCGCATCTCGACCCGACCGCCGGCGCGGCCGCCGCGATCGACGAGGTCGTCTATGCCAATCTCTTCGAGGGGCTGACCCGGATCGACGAAAACGGCGCGGTGAA
>CAXMQC010000258.1:0-3524 GCA_964195285.1 Akkermansiaceae bacterium | reverse complement strand
CGGACACGATACCCGGTGCGCTTTCGACGAATGATTTCAGGCGGTCATCGTCTGGCGTGGCAAATCCGGCAATTTCAACCAGGAAAACCGGTTGGGCAGCGTGCGCGTCCGAGCTGGCCAGTCCAACCACGGCGACGATATCGAAATCCGCATTGGCCAGACCGTCCGTCAGGCGGCCACGGCTGGTTGATTCATCACACCCGACCAACAGAAGACTGCGATCGTTCCCACTGGCTTCCGGCGCGGCGGCACTGACGATCAAGGCGCCGGATCGTATGCCACGGCTGTTCCCCCGCGACGCAAAGGGCACGCGGGCGCAAATCTGCAAACGATTATCCTGGCCGATGGATAGCGCCGGCCACCAGGGATCGGCCTCACCATCCTGTGGCAGCGGCAGGACGCCGACTGTCGCCGACCCTTCGGCGATGGCATGTAGAACAGCACCGGCGGATTGGTGGCGCGTCATCGGCGTTTCTGTCCCGAAGTGATCGCGCGCCACGTCCCAGCATCCCACCTCTCCGGTATCCCAAACGGACACCACAAACGGTCCCTGCATACAGACGAACGCGGACATGAGCTCACGCCACATGCGGACCACGACATTGCGCGACAAGGAACCCGTATGGCGCGCGGCGATGCGGCGTATAATTTCCGCTTCACGGCCAGGGCGAAATATCACGCCGTCACTGTTTTGCTTCTGCTCCTTGACGCGATCGACGACCGAGGCGCGGCGCATCAACAAATCGTGCAGCGTGTCATCGATATCGTCTATTTCTCGGCGCAGATCCGAGAGGTTGCTATTATCGCGCGTCATGAACGATTCTCGCGGCGTGAAGTTATAGGCGGCGCCGTTGATACGGCTTAACGGGTCTTTATCGGCACCCGGATAGGCGGTTATAACTAGAAGCAGCGAATACCAAAAGCAAAGAAAACATTGATAATTTGCCCCGTCCGACATAGCTAACGGGGTTCAAGCCAAATATGTACGGGAAAGTCGTGCCAGAATAATGATTTCGTCGAGTTTATCCTTAAGCGACATCGCGAATGGCGACCTGCCGGGTCTTCAGGTCGAGCTTGGCCGCGAGCACCCACTAAGGCTCGATTGCGGTAGCGAGCTCGGTCCCTTCACGATTGCCTACCAGACATATGGCACGCTCAACGCCGAGCGCACCAATGCTGTCCTGGTCTGTCACGCCCTGACCGGCGACCAATTCGCGGCCGATCATCACCCTGTCACCGAACGCGCCGGCTGGTGGGATATCATGATCGGGCCCGGCAAGGTGATCGATACGGACCGCTATTTCGTTATCTGTTCGAATGTCCTCGGCGGTTGTCTGGGGACGACCGGTCCGGCGTCGATCGATCCGGCGACACAAAAACCCTATGGCCTCAGTTTTCCGGGCGTCACCATTGGCGATATGGTGCGCGCCCAATGCATGCTGATCGATTATCTTGAAATCGACCAACTGTTTTGTGTGATCGGCGGTTCCATGGGCGGCATGCAGGTGCTCGAATGGGCTTCTAAATTCGGCGATCGAGTGTTTGCCGCAATCCCCATCGCCGGTGCACCGCGTCATTCCGCGCAGAATATCGCGTTCCATGAAGTTGGCCGGCAAGCCATCATGGCGGATCCCGACTGGTGCCAGGGTGCCTATCTGTCACAGGGAAAACGGCCGAGCCGGGGACTGGCAGTGGCACGGATGGAAGCCCACATCACCTATTTGTCGGAAGCGGCCCTTCATCGGAAATTCGGGCGCCGGCTGCAGGAGCGCGAGACCGTGACGTACGGATTTGACGCCGATTTTGAAGTGGAATCCTATTTGCGGCATCAGGGCATCTCCTTCGTGGATCGGTTCGACCCCAACGCCTATCTCTATATCACGCGGGCGATGGATTATTTCGATATGGCGGGCGAGCATGGCGGCGTTCTGGGTAACGCCTTCCGCGATACCAAAGTACGATATTGCCTGGTGTCATTTTCAAGCGACTGGCTTTATCCAACGTCCGAGAGCCGCACCGTGGTCCACGCGCTCAATGCCGTTGCCGCCAATGTCAGCTTTATCGAGATCCAGACCGACAAAGGCCATGACGCCTTTCTGCTGGACGAGCCCGAACTGCACAAGACCCTGTCCGGGTTCATCGATGGCGCCGCCCGCCACCGGGGGCTGAGCTGATGCCGCTCGACCCGGCGACGGATCGGGAAAATAGGGCGCGGGAAACGGTGGAAATAATCGATCTGCGCCACGACCTAAAACTCATTGCCGATATGATTGAGCCGAGCAGCCGGGTCCTGGATATCGGTTGCGGCGATGGTGCGCTCCTGGACTATCTGGCGCAGAACAAGCAAGTCGACGGGCGCGGTATCGAAATTAGCCAGGACGGCGTTAACGCCTGTGTCGCGCACGGCCTGTCGGTCATCCAGGGCGATGCCGATACCGATCTTACCAATTATCCCGATCATGCGTTCGATTACGTTGTCCTTGGCCAGACACTTCAGGCTACCCGCCAGCCGAAGGAAGTCCTTGGAGACCTTGTTCGCATCGGGCGACACGCCGTCGTGTCGTTCATTAATTTTGGACATTGGCGGACACGGCTATCGCTCCTGGTGCATGGACGCGTCCCGGTCAAGTCCGGTTCGTCGTTTGGCTGGTACGACAGTCCGGACATTCACCTCTGCACCATTCTCGACTTTGTCCGGCTCTGCAGGACGCTGGGGCTAACCATTGAAAAAGGCCTGTCCCTAAGCGGCGACGGCAAAATTCACACCATCGACGCGGCCGGGCATTTGGCGAACTTACGTGGCGATCAGGCGATCTTCCTGTTGCGGCGCGAAAAGTGAAGTCAAGGACGCCGTAGCGAGCGGTTGGCGCGCGGCAGCACCTGTACGTAGCGGCGGCGCTGACGCTTGCCGGCAGGTTCCGGCGTCGCCGCGTAGATTTCCTTCCCTGCCTCGATCATGAGAACTCCCGAGAAGGTCGGGAACCAGTGCGAGCCGACGTTCTCCCACGCGGGAGCCGACGCCATCACCATGCGGGAACGGCTTGGCGGCACGAAAAGCGCGGACTGTACCCGGAGCGGCTGAAACAGCGTATCGCGAAGCAGCCGGTTTAGCTGGCCCGGGGTATAGGGATAGCCGTGGCCGAACGGCGTTCGGTCGAGCCGGGCCCAGATGCCGCGCCGATTGGGCACCACCGCAAGCAATCGCCCACCATCGGCCAGGACGCGCCAGATTTCCCGCAGCATGGGCCGCAGCTGTTCGCTGCATTCAAGCCCGTGGACCATCAGCACGCGGTCGATGGAGACGTCGGGCAGCGGAACTTCCGTCTCGTCGCACAGCGTCACGGAACCAGGCCCGTCGGCCTGCCAATGCAACACGCCCTGCTGCGCCGGCATGGCGGCGACGACGCGTTGTGCCTCGTCACGAAACGGCAACAGATAGGGCGTCGCATAGCCAAACCCAAGCACATTGAGCCCGCTCACGTTATCCCAGGTCGCCCGGATTCGATTTCGTATGGTCCGCTGGG
>CAXMQC010000257.1:0-2426 GCA_964195285.1 Akkermansiaceae bacterium | reverse complement strand
CCGGCGGCGCTCGCCGGCAAACTGCGCCAAGCCCTGGCCCGCCATCAGGTCATAATCCTTCGCGACCAGTTCCTGACGATCGCGCGGCAGAAGACGCTGACCCGGATTTTCGGGCCGCTGATGCGCGCTCCCTATGTCGCGCCGCTGGACGACGAACCCGAGGTCATCCGCGTCCTGAAGGAAGCGGACGAGGCGGGCGGCGTATTCGGCGGCGACTGGCACACCGATTTCAGCTTTCTCGAACGCCCGCCCGCGGGCTCGGTGCTGAACGCCGTCGAAACACCGCCCTTCGGCGGCGACACGGTCTGGGTCAGCCAGGCCGCGGCCTGGGACGCCCTGCCGGACCGGTTGAAGGCGCTGCTGCTCGGCCGCGATGCGATTCATGTCGGCAAGCCCTACGGCGTCAAATGGTCGCCGCCGCCCGACCAGCGCGCCGGCGTGTCGATGTCGATGGCGCGCGGCGATCCCGCCGCCGATACCGAGCGCCGCCATCCCGCGGTGTTGCGGCATCCGGTGACCGACCGCCTGATGCTGTTCCTGAACCCGACCTACGTATTGCGGCTGGCGGGGATGAGCGAGGACGAGAGTCGCCCGGTTCTCGAGGCGGTGCAGCGCCACGCAACGCGACCGGAATTTTGCTGCCGGTTTCGCTGGCGCAGCGGGACGGTGGCAATCTGGGACAATCTCGCGACCCAGCATTATGCGGTCAACGGCTATCACGGCCCCCGGCGCCTGATGTACCGGACCGCCTTCGAGGGTCCGGCGCCGGCGGACCTCGCCGCCGAGGCCACGTCTGACCTCGCCGCCGAGGCCACGGCGCAACTCGCCGCCGAGGCCACGGCGCCATCGCGGTAAATCGAGACGAATTCCCTTGCGTTGGGATTTGCCCGGCGTGATCCTGTCTGTTGGCCATGACGATTCGCGAACGCAACATGATCCGGGCCATTCTGGGCCCCACCAACACCGGCAAGACCTATCTCGCCATGGACCGCATGCTCGGCCATGGCTCGGGGATGATCGGCTTTCCGCTCAGGCTGCTGGCGCGTGAGAATTACGACCGTGTGGTGGCAGCGCGTGGCCGCGGCTCGGTGGCGTTGATCACCGGCGAGGAGAAGATCGTGCCGCCGCGCCCGCGCTGGTTCGTTTGCACCGTGGAATCGATGCCGCTGGATCGGCCGGTCGATTTTCTGGCGATCGACGAGATCCAGTTGGCGGCAGACCCCGAACGCGGCCATGTTTTCACCGACCGAATCCTGCATGCGCGCGGCCTGTCGGAGACCATGTTCCTTGGTTCCGACACCATGGCCGCGCTCTTGAAACGGCTGGTGCCGCGGGTCGAGATCGAGAGCCGCCCGCGCTTTTCCACGCTCAGATATGCCGGTGAGGCCAAGCTGTCGCGGCTGCCGCGGCGCAGCGCCATCGTCGGCTTTTCGGTCGACCAGGTCTACGCCATCGCCGAGACCATGCGGCGCCAACGCGGCGGCACCGCGGTCGTGCTGGGCGCGCTGTCCCCGCGCACCCGCAACGCCCAGGTCGCGATGTACCAGGCCGGCGAGGTCGACTATATGGTGGCGACCGACGCCATCGGCATGGGCCTGAACATGGATATCGACCATGTCGCCTTTTCCGGCCTGCGCAAGTTCGACGGGCGCCGCACGAGGCCGCTGACCGCGCCTGAGATCGCGCAGATCGCCGGCCGCGCCGGCCGCCATATGAGCGATGGAACCTTCGGCGTCGCCAGCGGTATCGGTGGGCTGGACAACGATATCGTCCGGGCGGTGGAAGATCATCGGTTCGACTCCCTGGAGGCCGTGTCGTGGCGCAACCGACTGCTCGACTTCTCGACCACGCGAGGCTTGCTGCGCAGTCTAGAGATGCGGCCGCCGCACCGCTATCTGATGCGCCCGCGCGACGCCGACGACCATGTGGCGCTGGTCGAACTTGCGTGCGACGATGGCGTGGCCGACCGCGCCACCAACCCGGCCGCGGTACGGCTGCTGTGGGAAGTCTGCCAGATACCGGACTTTCGCAAGGTCATGCCCGACCACCACGCGGCCCTGCTGCGCCAGGTCTATCTGCATTTGACGGATGGTGAAGGGCAGTTGCCGGAAGATTGGGTCGCCGGCCATATCAATCGGCTGGACAATACCGCCGGCGACATCGATACGCTGACCATGCGTCTTGCCCATATCCGCACCTGGACATATATCGGCCACCGCGGCGACTGGCTGGCGGATTCCCAGCACTGGCAGGAGCGCGGCCGCGCCATCGAGGACCGGCTGTCCGACGCGCTGCATGAACGGCTGATGCAGCGATTCGTCGACCAGCGCCAGGCTGTCCTCGGCCGGCGCCGCCACGGCGGCGGCGAGGTGCTGGCGGCGGTCACGGCCAAGGGTGACGTCGTGGTCGAGGGCCATTCGATCGGC
>CAXMQC010000256.1:0-13901 GCA_964195285.1 Akkermansiaceae bacterium | reverse complement strand
CAGCTGAAGATCGACGCGGATCGAGGGGGCGCTGCCGTTCATGGCCGATTTAAACCCTTATGTTCGGCGCATCCGTCCAAGAAACCGCCAAGCACCTCGCGGAATTCGGGCTCGTCGAGCAGGAAGGTGTCGTGGCCGGTGTCTGAATCGATCTCGACGAAGCTGACATTTGCGGCGACCGCGTTCAGCGCATGCACGACGGCGCGGCTCTCCGGCGTCGGAAACAGCCAGTCGCTGGTGAAGGACAGCAGGCAAAAGCGCACCGGCGTGTTCTTGAAAGCGGCCGGCAGCGTCCCGAATTCGGCCGCCAGGTCGAAATAATCCATGGCGCGCGTGATGTAGAGATATGAATTGGCGTCGAATCGCTCGACGAAAGTGATGCCCTGGTGACGCAGATAGCTTTCCACCTGGAAATCGGCGTCGAATCCATAGGTCAAGGCGTCACGATCCTGCAGGCTGCGCCCGAACTTGCGGTGCAGGGCGGCCTCCGACAGGTAGGTGATATGGGCCGCCATGCGCGCCACCGCCAAACCGCGCCGCGGCTTGGTGTCGTGCGACAGATAATCGCCGCCGAGCCAGTCCGGGTCGGCGATGATGGCCTGACGGCCGACCTCGTGGAAGGCGATGTTCTGCGCCGAATGGCGCGCCGCGCCGGCAATCGGGATGGCGGCGAAGACCCGCTCGGGAAAGCGCGCCGCCCAGTCCAGCGCCTGCATCGCCCCCATCGAGCCGCCGGTTACCGCGAACAGCTGGTCGATGCCCAGATAGTCGATCAGCAGCTTCTGGGCGCGCACCATGTCGGCGATGGTGATAACCGGGAAATCAAGGCCATAGGGCTGGCCCGTGGCCGGATCGTTTTCCTTCGGCCCGACCGTGCCAAGGCAGCCACCCAGCACATTGGCGCAGATGACGAAATAGCGGTCGGTGTCGAGCGGTTTGCCCGGGCCGACCATCAGGTGCCACCAGCCGGGCTTGCCCGTGATGGGATGTGTTTCCGCGACGAAATGGTCGCCGGTCAGCGCATGGCAGACCAGGATCGCATTGGATTTGTCCGCGTTCAGCTCGCCATAGGTCTGGTAGGCGAACGGGAACGGTCCCAGCTCGACACCGCAATCAAGGCGCAGCTTCTCGTTTCGCCCAAGCTCGATACAGTGACCCGGAAGCGATATTTTTTCGGTCGTCGTCATGGCCGAATAGCTAAGGTTGAAGCAGGGGCGCGTCAATCATTTCTTATATGGCCGCGGACCGTCGGCAATTGCTGACAGGCCATCGCCAAACTGGTATAGCCCTGTCTTTCGGGGACCCCCCACAACATTCGCCGCGAAGATATGGAAAAGACAAGACCCAATCTGGACGACCTGCGCCGCGAGATCGACGACATCGATACGTCGCTGCATGACCTGATCATGCGCCGTGCCGCGATTGTCGAACAGGTCGCCGAAGCCAAGGGAAAACAGGCCGATTCCGGTATGCGCCCGGGACGCGAGGCGACGATATTGCGGCGTCTGGCGGCGCGCCACCACGGGCCCTTCATCCGCGGATCGATGCTGCGGATATGGCGGGAAATCATCGCCACGCTGACCATGATGCAGGGTCCCTACGGCGTCGCCGTTTTCGCCGACGATGCGGATGGGCTGTGGGATCTTGCACGCGACCATTTCGGCAGCTACACGAATCTTACCGGTGCCGCCACCCGGCGTGAAGTGGTGACCGGCGTGGCGGGGGGACGCTGGACGCACGGTGTGTTGCCCTATCCGGCCGAGACCGACGACCGGCCCTGGTGGGCGGGGTTGTGGTCCAACGACGCGCCGCAGGTCGTATTGCGGTTGCCCTTCGTCGAGCCCGGCAATGGGCGCGACCGCGGCGCCTCGGCGCTGGTCATCGCCCGCGTGCCGCCGGAGCAAAGCGGCGACGACCGCAGCCTGTTACTGCTGGAAACCTCCGCCCCGGTGCGCCGGCCGGTAATCGGCGAAATGCTTGCCGCGGCCGGCCTCGAAGGCGAAATCGTCTGCGCCGCGATCGACGGCACGGCGCAGTATCTGGCCGAGGCAAGCGGGTTTCTGGAAAAAAACGATAGCCGTGTGGCCGCGCTGGCAAACCAAAAAATTGTCGAGCGCGTCCGCGTGATCGGTACCTATCCGACGCCGCTCGACGGCGCATCAGGGCGGAAAGGTTTTTCGTCATGACGACTCCGACCCCGCGCCCGGGCATCATGGATATCGCGCCCTATGTCGGTGGCGGCCACAGCGTGGCCGGCGTCGACCGGATTATCGTGCTGTCGGCAAACGAAAACCCGCTCGGGCCCAGCCCGAGGGCCAAGGAAGCCTATACCGCCATGGCCGGCGATCTGCACCGCTATCCCGAGGGCGGGGCGACGGCGCTGCGCAACGCGATCGGCAAGCGGTTCAACCTGGACCCGGAGCGCATCGTCTGCGGCGCCGGTTCGGACGAGTTGATCTCGCTGTTGATCGGCGCCTATGCCGGGCCCGGCGACGAGGTTCTGTACAGCCAGCATGGTTTCCTGATGTATGCGATTTCGGCCAAGGCCGCGGGGGCGACGCCAGTCGCGGCGCCGGAGCAAAACCTGACCGCCGATGTCGATGCGCTGCTGGCGCATGTCACCGACGATACCCGCATGCTCTTCCTGGCCAATCCCAACAACCCGACCGGCAGCTGCCTGCCGGCCTCGGCGTTGCGGCGCCTGCGCGAAGGCCTGCGCGACGACATCTTGCTGGTGATCGACGCGGCCTATGCGGAATATGTCGGCGCGACGGACTACGACGCCGGCGAGGCGTTGGTGGAAAGCCATGACAATGTCGTGATGTTGCGGACGTTTTCCAAGATCTTCAGCCTGGCCTCGCAACGGCTTGGCTGGGCTTTCGGTCCGCCGGCGATCATCGATGTGCTGAACCGCGTCCGTGGGCCATTCAATGTTACCGCTTCGGCCCAGACGGCCGGGATCGCGGCGCTCGAGGATGTCGATCACGTCGCGGCGTCCCGTGCCCATAACGACCGTTGGCTGGCCTGGCTGACGCAGCAACTCGGCATTCTGGGGGTGGAGGTGCCGCCATCCGCCGGCAATTTCGTTCTGGCCCGCTTTGCCGACAAGGCAGAGGCCGACGCCGCCTATGCGCATCTGATGTCGTGTGGCATCATTGCCCGGCTGATGGGCGCATACGGCCTGGCCGAATCGATTCGCATCACGGTCGGCCTCGAAGACGACAACCGGGCGCTGATCGATGCCCTGGCCGACCTTCGGGGGGCGCCATGAGCAAACGTCTTTTCGAACGGGTGGCGCTGATCGGCCTCGGGCTCGAAGGCTCGTCGCTTGGCCATGTGATGAAGCGCGAGGGTCTGGCCGGACATATCGCGGGCTGCGCCCGGACCCAGGCGACGCTCGACAAGGCGATCGAGCTGGGCTTCGTCGATAGTGTGGATGCTGATCCCGCGACCGTGGTGGCCGACGCCGATCTGGTGGTGCTCTGCACCCCGGTCAGCGCCTTCGGCGATCTCGCCGCGAAGTTCCGGCCGGCGCTCAAACCCGGCGCCATCGTCAGCGATGTCGGCTCGGTCAAACTGGCGGTAATCCGTGATGTCGGCCCGCATATCCCCCAAGGCGTTCATTTCGTGCCGGGCCATCCCATCGCCGGCACCGAACTATCCGGCCCCGAGGCCGGCTTCGCCGAGATGTTCGAACATCGATACTGCATCCTGACGCCGCCACCAGGCACCGATCGGGGCGCGGTCGAGAAAGTTACCGAACTGTGGCGCCGGGCCGGCAGCATGGTCGATGTGATGGATGCCAACCACCATGACAGGGTACTGGCAATCACCTCTCACCTGCCGCATCTTATTGCCTACACAATTGTCGGAACCGCCGGCGACCTGGAAAGCCAGTTACGCCGTGACGACACGGAGAACGGTGACGTGGTGGAGACCCGGGAAGTCATCAAATATTCGGCTGGCGGTTTCCGCGATTTCACCCGCATCGCCGGTTCGGACCCGATCATGTGGCGCGACGTGTTCTTGAACAATCGCGATGCGGTGCTGGAAATGCTGGGCCGGTTCTCGGAAGACCTGACGGCGCTGCAGCGCGCCATTCGCTGGGGCGAGGGAGAGACGCTGGAAAACTGGTTCCGGCATACCCGTGAAATCCGCAGCGGTGTCGTCGAGATGGGCCAGGCCGGCCAGTTCATCGCGACCGAAGGCGAAGACGACGACGATTCGCAGTCCTAGCATGACCGACCGGCCTTCACTGGATAACCTCGCCGTGCGCAAGCAGGCATATATTGACGGGCTGCGGATCGAATCGGACATATGGGTGTTCGGTTACGGCTCGCTGATGTGGAACCCGGGGTTCGAGCATGTCGCGTCGCGCCCGGCCCTGCTGTATGGCTGGCACCGCTCGTTCTGCATCTATTCGCACCGTTACCGCGGCACACCCGAACGCCCCGGCCTGGTGCTGGGGCTGGACAGCGGTGGCTCCTGCCGCGGCATGGCTTTCCGTGTCGCCCAGGCGAACGCGGCGGAGGTTCTGGAATATTTGTGGGATCGCGAGATGGTGCACGGCGTCTACAGGCCGTGTATCCTAAACCCGAAAACCCCTGACGGCCGTCTGGATTGCCATGTGTTCACCGTGGACCGGACGCATTATCAGTATGCCGGCGGCCTGCCTGACCACGAGATGGTGCGGCTGATCCGGCAGGGCGTCGGGCTGGGTGGACCTAACCGCGACTATCTCGCCAATACGGTGCGCCATCTCGACGAGCTGGGCATCGGCGACGGGCCGTTGCACCGCCTGCAGACACTCATCGAGGGCTTTGGCCGTTAGGGTATTTCCCACTTGCGTGAGGGTCGGTGCGGCTTCGGCGTGAGCCGAAGACATTTGAAACCGGCCGCCAGGGCCGGCCAGTGCCGATCAGTCTTGGATCGCCCCGACCGGGCGCGCGGGTTGCAGGCCGCGCACCGAATTGCCCAACCAGACCGCATCGGCATCCTCCAGGTCCTCGAGACGGAGCACGCGTTCTTCAATTTGCTCGCCAGTCTCCATCAATTCGCGCCGCAGCGTGCCGTCCAACAGCCCGCAGGACAGCGGCGGCGTCAACAGCCAGCCGCTTTTCTCGACGAAGACATTGCAGTAACTGCCCTCGGTCAGCTCGCCCCGCTCATTGACGAACAGCACTTCGTCGCAGCCGGTTTCCGCCGCCAGCCGTTCGCGCTCGTCGTCCAGGGTCGCGCGCCGGGTCGTCTTGTGATAGCGGTGGCGATCGCCGCTGTCGACCGGCCGGCCGGCAATCGCATAGCGTAACGGCGCAGGCGGCTCGGGCAGTGAAATGACGGTCGCCGAAATCTCGGCCTGGCCGTCCTGGTCCAGCAGCAGGCGAATACGCTGCTTCCCGGTCAGTCCCCGCACGCAATCGCTCAGCAGGGCGCTGATGGCTTGCCGGTCGCACGGCATGCCGAAATACCGAGCCGAGTCCGCCAGCCGGTCGAGATGCCTTTCCAGCAGATAGAACCCGTCGCTGCGCGACCATCGCATGGTCTCGATAAGCTGAAATTCCTCGTGCGGGGCGGTCAGGAAACGCGCCTTCAAGAGGCACTCTTCGTACTCGGCGGCCGGGTCGGAATCAAAAACGATGCCGCTACCGATGCCCATTTCGCCGTCACCGTCGGCGCCGACGAAAAGCGTGCGAATCGCCACATTGAAGCGCAGGTCGCCGTTCGGCGCGACCATGCCGACCGATCCGGTATAGGCGCCGCGCGGTCCCGTCTCCAGCTCGCGGATGATCTCCATGGCGCGGATCTTCGGCGCGCCGGTGACCGAACCGCAAGGGAACAGGCCCCCCACGATTTCGCGGAAACCCGTGCCGGGCCGTAGCCGTGCCTCCACGGTCGACGTCATCTGGTGGACCGTCGGATAGGTTTCGACGGTAAACAACTCGGGCACGCCGACGCTGCCGATCAACGCGACGCGCGACAGGTCGTTGCGCAACAGATCGGTGATCATCAGGTTCTCGGCGCGCGACTTTTCGTCGGCCCGCAGCCAGGCGGCGATATCGGCGTCCGTGGCCGGGGTCGGCCCCCGTTGGGCCGTACCTTTCATCGGCCGGGTGACCGCGCGGCCGTCGACTATCTCGACGAACAGCTCCGGTGACAACGACAGCAGGTGCCAATCCGGCCCACATAGCAACGCGCCATGCGCCACCGGCTGGCGCCGCCGCAGATCGCGGTACAGCGAAACCGGGTCGCCGGTCAGCTTGAAGCGATGGTGGAAGGTATAGTTGATCTGATAGACATCGCCCGCCGCGATATAGTCACGCACCCGCGCGATGGCGGCGAGGTATTGGTCGCGGTCCACAGTCTGATCACGCCCCGCCACCGCATGGCTGGCGCCGTCCGCCTGCCCATCGAGGTACTGCATAATACCGTCACGGTTCAGCCGTAACGGTTCACCGAACAGCCCCATCCAGATCAGCGGTTGGCTTCGTTCAGCGGGCAGCAACGGGGCCAGGCGGGGTTCCAGCAGATAACCGAGTTCGTAACTCATGAATCCGGCCGCATAAAGACCCCGGGGTCCGGCCTCGGCAATGCTGTCCAACGCCTCGTTCACGCCGGCCGGATCGTCGCAGGCCACGATTTCGACAGGGTTTTCGAACAGCCAGGCATTGCCGCCGGGCGACCGGCTGTCATCGATCAGAACGAAAGGCTGGCGAGTCATGCCAGGATCACATTTGGCGAACGCCCTCGCGGACGCCTATGATCGCGCGCGCGATGGATTCGAGGTCGATGAAAAACCACGCCGCGGCGACCAGGATCGCCGCCATGATGACATAGACATGCCAGGGCAGCGGCAGTGGCTTTTCCATGCCGCAGGACGGGCACTCGTCCACATAACCCTTGAGCGGCGCCTTGCAGCGCGGGCATTGCGGTTGCTTTTTCAATTGCTCTGCTTCCCGGACCGCGCAAAGGTCTCCACCCCGAGGAGGCGCGGAGCGCCGTCTCGAGGGGCAAGGTGGCGCCATAACATCAACTGCATTTCGAATAGCCGCAAGACAGGCACAGGTCGCAACCCTCGCGCCGAACCAGCCCCGGTTGACTGCATTTCGGGCAGAACCGGGCCGGCGATTCGCCGACCGCTTCGGCTAGCGATGTCTGGTCTTCCGGTTCGATACTGGGGATGAAGCCGATATCGATCATATGCTGCTCCATCACTTCGCCGATCGCCGCCAGTAGCGAGGGCACGTAGCGGCCATCCATCCAATAGCCGCCGCGCGGATCGAAGATGCTTTTCAATTCGCGCACCACGAAGGTCACATCGCCGCCGCGCCGGAATACCGCGCTGATCATCCGGGTCAGCGCCACCGTCCAGGCGTAATGCTCGAGGTTTGCCGAGTTGATGAAGACCTCGAAAGGCCGCCGCCGCCCCTCCTGGATGATGTCGTTCACGGTCAGATAGAAGGCATGGTCGCTTTCCGGCCAGCGCAGCTTGTAGGTCTTGCCGACCAGCGCCTCCGGCCGCTCCAGCGGCTGTGTCATATAGACGATGTCGGACGTGGATTCATGCTCGTCTGCGCCCTTTGTCGCGGGCTCCTGGCCGCCCTCATCGACGGTCAGCACCGCCCCGGTGACCAGGTTGGGCCGATAGGTCGTGCAGCCCTTGCAGCCCATCTCGTAGGCCCTGAGATAGACATCCTTGAATGAATCGAAGGGGATGTCGTCGGGCAAGTTCACGGTTTTGGAAATCGAACTGTCGATGTATTTCTGGACGGCGGCCTGCATGACGATATGGGCTTCCGGCGCCAGGGTCCGCGAATCGACGAAATAATCCGGCAGTTCCGCCGCGTCGCCATGTTTCGCCCACCAGGCGGCGGCGGCGTAATCCACGACTTCCTGGTCGCGGTGGCTGCCGTCGGGCATCAGCAGGGCGCGCGTGAAACGATAGCTGAATACCGGCTCGATTCCCGACGAAACATTGTCGGCCAGCAGCGAGATCGTGCCGGTCGGCGCGATCGAGGTGACCAGCGCGTTGCGGATGCCATGCTTGGCGATCGCCTCGCGGATGTCGGCCGGCAGGGTGGCGACGGTCGCGCCGGCCAGATACTTGTCACGGTCGAACAGCGGGAAGGGGCCCTTCTCGCTGGCCAGATCGATGGACGCGCGATAGGCGGCGTTGCGGAAGGCGGCCATCCAAGTCTCGGTCAGCGCCACCGCCTCGGCGCCGCCATAGGCGACCCGGCACATGATCAGGGCATCGCCCAGGCCGGTGACGCCAAGCCCGACGCGCCGTTTGTTTATCGCCTCGTCGCGTTGCTGTTCCAGCGGGAAGCGCGAGACGTCGATGGCGTCGTCCAGCATGCGCAGCGCGGTCGGGATCAGCCGTTCCATCGCCTTCACATCGAGCCGCGCCCTGGCCGTGAAGGGCTGGCGCACCAGCCGCGCCAGATTGATCGACCCCAGCAGGCAGGCGCCATAGGCTGGAAGCGGTTGTTCTCCGCAAGGATTGGTACTGTATATTTCCTCGATATATCGCAAATTATTAAAGTGATTAATGCGATCGATGAAGATCACCCCGGGTTCGGCGTAGTCATAGGTCGACTGCATGATTTCATCCCACAGATCGCGGGCGCTCAGGGTCGAGAAAGTCCGGCCGCCGAAGATCAGCGGCCAGTCGGCATCCTCGCGCAATGCGGTCATGAAATCGTCGGTGACCAGAACCGACATGTTGAACATGCGCAGGCGCCCGGGTTCCGCCTTGGCGCGGACGAAATCGCGGATATCGGGATGGTCGCAGCGCAGCGTTCCCATCATCGCCCCGCGCCGATATCCCGCGCTCATGATGGTGCGGCACATGGCGTCCCAGACATCCATGAAGCTGAGCGGTCCCGAGGCATCGGCGCCGACGCCCTCGACCGGCGCACCCCGCGGCCGCAGGGTCGAGAAATCGTAGCCGATACCGCCGCCGCGCTGCAGGGTCAGCGCCGCTTCCTTCAGATGTTCGAAAATGCCGGTCATGTCGTCCGGGATCACGCCCATGACGAAGCAGTTGAACAGGGTCACATCACGGCCGGTGCCGGCCCCCGCAAGTATCCGCCCGGCGGGCAGGAATCGGAAGTCCTCGAGCGCCTCGCGAAATGGCCCGGTCCAGGCCGACGGGTCCGGCTCGGCCTCCGCCAGCGCCCCGGCGACCCGCTGCCAGCTATCCTCGATTGTTTCGTCCAGCGGCGTGCCATCCGGCGATTTGAGCCGGTATTTCATGTCCCAGACCTGCTGGGCTATGGCGCTGACAGTGGGCATTCGTCTGAATTACACTACTCGTACCTTCAACCGCGTGGAAATATCCAGGGATTCATAGACCTTCGGGAAAACAGGGTCAAACGGCCCGCGCGTCGGTCTCCACGGGTTCGGCGTCCGCGGCGGCGGCGGTTTCCAGCGGCGGCCGGGGCAAATTGGGATATCGCTCCAGCGCTTCGGCCTCGAGCCGCGCGGTGGCCGGTTCGATCCGCTCGGCCAGCAGCTTCATGAATGTTTTGCGGTCCAGACCCGGCTCGATCGGGTCCAGATACTCGACCGTGACGATGCCGGGGTGCTTGTCCATCAGTTTTCGCGGCCAGAACAGGCCCGAATTGAGCGCGACCGGCACGACCGGAACATTTGCCCCCTTGTAAATGGCGGCGACCCCCGGCAGATAGGGCCGGTCGGCCCCCGGCGGCGTGCGCGTGCCCTGGGGAAAGATCAGGATGGATTGGCCCCGTCCCGCCGACCTGCCCGCGGCCGCGTTAATCTTCTTGAGCGAGGCGATACCCTTGGAGCGGTCGATCGGGATCATGCCGAGACGCAGCAGGTACCATCCCCAGACCGGCAGCCAGATAAGCTCGCGCTTAAGCACGATGGCGCAGCGCGGATGCGCCACACTTAGTGCCATCGTATCCCATGCCGACTGGTGCTTGGCCGCGAGAATCACCGGCCCGTCGGGAATTTTCTCGCGACCCCGGACCTCTTCGTCGATTCCGATGACCAGGCGTGTCAGCGCTAGAACGAGACGCAGCCAAAGCTGCTTGAACCAGACAACCGCATTGTAAGGCATCAATAGTCCCGGCGCGGCCGCCAGGCTGAGCGTCGCCGTGGTCAGCAAGAACAGGATGTTGAAGATCAGGGTTCGGACAAACGGCATGCGCTCATTCTCCTTCGATGCCGCGCAGCCAATGCCGCGTGGCGGCGAGAAGGTATTTGTTATATTCCGCAATAACAAGACTGGCCGTGCCGGGCCGCGCCCACCACTCGCTGACCATTACATGTTCGGGGAAAACCGGATGCGGAACGATCTCGACGCCGGGAACCGTTGCGCGGAACTCCAGCAGGCTGCGCGGCATATGATAGCTCGACGTGACCAGGCGGATCGAAGAAAGCTTGTTGGTGCGAATCCAGACCGCGCTCTCGATGGCGTTGCTGCCCGTGTCTTCGGCCATATAGCCAAGCGTGACGCAGCAATTCAGGTCGGCCGTCGACAATCCCGCGGCGGCCAGCACCTCGTCCATCTGGACGCCCTTGTCGACACCCGAGACCAGCAACTTGTCGGCCATCTTGGCGGACAGCAACTCGAAGCCCTTTGCCAATCGCAAGGTGCCACCGGTCAGCACGATGATTGCATCGGTATGGCGCGCTCCGTCCGCCACGGCATCCGGAATTCGGTCGACGAACTGGATAAGGCCCCATATCCAGGCCGCGAGCACGGCCCCGATCAGCGCGAAGATTGTCACGGCCAAACGGCGTTTCTTTTCGGTCCTCTGTTTGAGCATCGTCAACGCTGCTCCCGCTTCAGGGAAACTCTCGAGGGCTTCATACCATCCGCTTGAGGCTTCGCATTACCGTTCGCCTTGCGGTTGATTTGGCGATCAGTGCGGTCACGGCGGGCAACGCCGCAAGCACCACCCAATGCCAGGCCAGAAGCTTGACCGGCGGCAAGATCGCGTTGTCGATATGGTCCGCCGCATATCCCAGACCCCAGATCGTCGCCGCCCCGACGGCGATCCCTATTATTCCGCCGCGCAGGCCTTGCGACAAGGCCAGGTTCTGAAACTGGCTCGCAATATAGCCATCCTCGGCGCCGATCAGATGCAGGACCTCGATGACTTCCTGGTGGGCCGCCATGCCGCTTCGCGTCGCGAAAATAACAATACCGACAGTAGCCAGTCCGACCAACAGCACGACGAAGGCCGCGACCAGCTCAAGCGCCCCCACAAGGTCGGCCAGCTGGTCTTGCCAGACGCCGTGGTCGTCAAGCAGCGCACCGGTATCGGCATTGGACAGCATTGTTCGCAATTCGTCCATCGACGGTGGATCCGTGAGGTCCAGCCGCACATCGATCAACCGTGGAATGGGCAAAGACTCCAATACCATGGCGCCACCCATCCAGGGTTCCAACAGCGTGGCGATTTCTTCAAGAGGAATGGCTTTCGCCCCGGTAATGCCGTTGGTTCGTTCCAATATCCGGACCAGCTTATCGACCCGCTCGTCCAGCAGTTTGGCCGATTCCCGTTCGTGCGGCAGCACCTGTACCGTGACCGTACCGCTCAGTCCGCTGGTCCAATGGCCCAACAGCTCCGACAACAGCAGCGACCCGGCCAGCATCAGGCAGGCGAGATAGGTCATCAAGCCGATGATCCATGGCACCAAACGTACCGATGGATCGCGCGACAATGGCAAGTCTGAGCGGCGCCGGATCATTGTCTATCGCTGCGGCCGAACGATTTCCGGGGATCGCGCGGATCGCCCGTCCCGCCGCCGGCGGTGGTCCGGTCATGGTGGATCAGTACGCCGTCCTCAAGGCGGAGAATCGGTTTCTCGAAGCGGGACACCAGGGTTTCGCTGTGTGTGGCGATGACCACGGTGGTACCCATCCGGTTCAGCTCCTCGAACAGGTAAAGCAGGCGGACACCCAGGGCGTCGTCCACGTTACCGGTCGGTTCGTCGGCCAGCAGCAGGCTGGGTCGGGAAATCAGCGATCGGGCGATGGCAACGCGCTGCTGTTGCCCGCCCGACAGGGTCGGTGGCCTGGCTTCCATATGGTCGCCCAGGCCGGTCCAGGCCAACAACTCATCGACATTTTTTCGGACCGTGCTTTCCTTGATGCCCGCAACGCGCAGCGGCAGCGCGACATTGTCGAAGGCCGACAGGTGGCTCAGCAGCCGGAATTCCTGGAACACGACACCGACCCTGCGTCGCAGGAACGGCAACCGTTTGCGCGGCAACGTGGCGATATCCTCGTCAAACAGCGTCACCAGGCCGCGGCTTGGCGTGTGGGCGAGGTACATCAGCTTGAGCAGCGATGATTTTCCCGCACCGCTGCGCCCGGTCAGGAAATGGAACGAACCGGGTTTCAGCGTAAATGTAACCTCACGCAGCACTTCCGGGCCGGTGCCATAGCGCATGCCGACATTCTCGAACCGAACGGTGTTATTAAATGATTGATTATCCGTCAAATTTTGCCGCTATATCCGTCTGTGCGGGGTCCTGATTCGGCGATTAACATGGCATGGAATCCGGCCCCCCGTAAAGCGCAGTTCTTGCCATAATTGCAGTGACAACCTATACCTTTGTTAAAGCATTGACTGTATTCCATGAAATGTTGAGAACAAGGTGATGCTTTTACAGACGAAACAGAACTCAGTGTAACGCAGCATGATTATTTCCTGCTCATCCTGCCAAACCAACTTCAGGGTCGATGAATCCCGGATCGGCCCCGATGGTAAGAAAGTTCGTTGTTCAAAATGTGGCCATGTCTGGCGAGCGATGCCCGAGTCGCAGCCGGCGCTTTCGGTCGAGCAGCCGACGCCGGTGTTACAGCCGGCCGGCGACCCTGTTTTGGACGCGCCGCCGGTCGTGCCGCCGGCCGAAAGGGCCGAACAGCCTGTCGACCGGGTCGAGCCCATGCTCACCGCCCGTCTACCGGATGAAACAGGATCGCCGGAAGACGATGAAGCCGGGCCTGACGGGCTGACCGACGAACAGCGCGATAAACTGGCCGCCGCGCAACAACAAAAACCGCGCAACCGGTCCTTGATCAAGATCCTGACAATTTTCATTGTCGTCGCCGGTCTGTTGCTGCTGGCGCAGCGTATGTTGCCGCTCGAGGGACTCTATAAGGCCGAATCCGTGATTGAACCACCGGCAGATGTCGGCGAGGTCGAGGCAAAACGCGCCCCTGCCGATCCCGCGAAGGGCGGCCATATCGTCGGCGGCGAACCGCCGGCGCAATAAATCGCAAATACCGCTTCGGGAATTGTCCGCGTCGATCCAGACGGAATTACACTATTAGTAAGGTTTCAGAAGCCTGTCGATGTAATCGCGTTCGACCGGCGGGCGCTGTCGTTCGCCGGCGCGCCGGCGCAGCTCTTCGAGGATACGCCGGGCTTTTTGCACGTCGCTTTCGCTGGGAATTTCAACATCGGCCTGGGCCGCGCCCTGGCCGCCCTCGAGGCGTCGGCCGAACGGATCCTGCTGACCGCCCGGTCGCCTGGGCTGGCCCTGCCCGGTCGCCGCCATGGCGCCACCGAATTTCTTCATCAGTTGTTCGGTCGCCGCGCGCGCGCCCTCGCGCAGTTGGTCCAGCGCCTCGGTCTGCGCCGGAACCGACGCGCCGGGTTGGTTACCCTTCAGTGATTTGCTGGAACGCCGCATGGCGCCTTCGGCGCGCCCGAAGGGTCGCGGAATTTCACCGGTGATCTCGCCGAGCTGGCGCATGATCTCGCCGAGCTGGCGGCGCAGGGCTTCCTGCAGCGCGGTATCCGGCGACAAATTTCGCTGCTTCTGGTCCTGCTGACCCTGCTGCTGGCCACGCCGCATGGCTTCGCGATAGGTGCGGTCCAGAAGCTCCTGCTGTCCCTGCATCAACTCCTGCAGCA
>CAXMQC010000255.1:0-8734 GCA_964195285.1 Akkermansiaceae bacterium | reverse complement strand
GCGATGAATGGCAAGCTGATCACGGTTTTCGGCGGGACGGGCTTCATCGGCCGCCATCTGGTGCGGCGTTTGGCGGCCAGGGGTGCGCGGGTGCGCGTCGCGGTGCGTCACCCGAATGATGCGGCCCCGTTGCAGCCGATGGGCGATGTCGGCCAGATCGCCGCGGTGCGGGCTTCGGTGACCCATGAGGGGTCCGTCCGGGGCGCGATGGCGGGCGCCGACGTGGTCGTGAATTTGCTTGGCACATTGTACGACAGCGGCCGGATGACCTTTGACGCGGTACATCGCCAGGGGGCCGAGACCGTGGCCCGCGCGGCAAAGGATTGTGGTGTCGGCCGGCTGGTCCACATGTCGGCGCTGGGCGCGAACCCCGAATCCCGCTCCCGATATGCCACCAGCAAGGCCGCCGGCGAGGAAGCAGTCCGGGCGGCTTTCCTGGAAGCCGCGATAATGCGTCCCGGCGTGGTGTTCGGGCCGGGTGATGGTTTCTTCAACCTGTTCGCCTGGATGGCCAGCCTTTCGCCAGTCCTGCCGGTGTTCGGCTGCCCAAAGCCACGTTTCCATGATGGTGTCATCGACATCTATGGCGACGGTGGAGTGAAATTCCAGCCGGTCTATGTCGGCGACGTTGCCGCCGCCATCGTGAAATGCATCGAAGACCCGGCCCATGCCGGCCGGACATTCGAGCTCGGCGGCCCTGCCATATACAGCTTCAAACAGATCATGGAGATGATCTGCCGCGAGACCGGCCGCAGGCGGTTGCTGGTCCCGATGCCCTATATGCTGGCGAAATTTTATGCGATCTTCCTGCAATTGCTGCCCAAGCCGCTGCTGACCACCGACCAGGTCGAGCTGCTGAAACAGGACAATGTGGTCTCGGACGAACTGCCGACGCTGGCCGACCTTGGCATCGAGCCGACAGGCGCCGAGGGCATCATCCCGACCTATCTCGACCGCTACCGCCCCGGCGGCCGCTTCACGAAGCCACGCCCGGCGTAGGCAGGCGGCTTCCGTAGACCCACCAGAGCAATAGGATGCCCAGCGCGATCCGGTAGATGACGAAGGGGCCGAAGCCGGACACCTGCAACCAGCGCATCATTACGGCAATGGAGGCAAGGCCGGCGACGAAGGCGAAGGCGATGCCGATGGCCGCGTCGTAACCGAGCGCGATATCGCCGGCCTGCCAGACCTCGGCCCCCTTTAACACAGCGGCCCCGATGATGGTGGGTATGGACAGCAGCAGCGAGAAGCGTGCGGCCTCGGCCCGCTCCATGCCGAGGAACCGCCCGGCGGCCATGGCGATACCGGACCGACTGGTGCCGGGGACCAGCGCCAGCACTTGCGACAGGCCGATCATCAAAGCCCCGACCGCGCCAACATGTTCGATGCGCAGGACGGTCATACCGACCCGATCCGCCAGCCACAGCAGCAGGGCGAATCCGATGGTCGACCAGGCAATCAACTCGACACTGCGAAATACCGTCTCCACCAGGTCTTGTGCCAGGAACCCGACCAGCACGATCGGCAGGGTGGCGATCAGCAGCATGATGGCGAGCCTGGCATCCGGCCCGCCGCGAAACGTGGCGAGCCGAAACGTGCCGACAATCACGCGTCCCAAATCGCGCCAAAAATAGATCGACACCGCCAACAATGTGCCGACATGGACCGCTATATCGATGACGACACCCTGGTCTTCCCACCCCAGGATCCGCGACGTCAGCACCAGATGCCCCGACGAACTGATCGGCAGGAATTCGGTCAGGCCCTGGACCACGGCCAATACAAAAAGATGATAAAGCGCCACGTTACTGTGCCCCGCCTTCGGTTTACCTTTCCCCATCGACGCTTATGCCACAGAGTTTCGCGCCCCGCCACCATCCCTCGCAGTAAAAAATAAGGTCCGATTCGGTCTTTTTTGAGGTGAAATATTGTTTCTGGGGCTAAAAGTGGTGATCTCAAGGTTAATTAATTAGCTATAAAGGTAATTAATATTGACCTATATTGCGTTTTTCCCTCGCATGCAGCGGCTTGTTCGGCTATAGCTGCAAGTCCGCGTTGGCTGCGCGGCAAAAATGACGGGGTAATATTGGACCTACCGAGCGGGTTCGGGGCGGTAACAAAGCGGAAAAACATATGACGGAAAAGACCAAAACGGCCAAGCAGGCCGCGACGGAGACGCCCACGGTCGACTGGAAGGGCATGCTGCAGTTCACCGATACCGAACAGCATATGCCGGCCAAGCGGACCGCCGAGGAACGCCGTGTCGATTTCAATGAAATCTACAGCGAGTTCGAGCCGGAGAGCGCCGCCGATCAATCGTCGCGCTGTTCGCAATGCGGCGTGCCTTTCTGCCAGGTCCACTGTCCGCTGCACAACAACATTCCCGACTGGCTGATGTTGACGGCGGCCGGCCGGTTACGGGAAGCCTACGAGGTGACTTCGGCCACCAGCAACATGCCGGAAATCTGCGGCCGTATCTGTCCGCAGGACCGTCTTTGCGAGGGCAATTGCGTCATTGAGCAGTCCGGCCACGGTGCGGTGACCATCGGCTCGGTCGAAAAATATATCACCGATACCGCCTGGGAGAAAGGCTGGGTGAAGCCGGCCAATCCACCGGCCGAGCGCAAGGAATCGGTCGGCATTATCGGCGCCGGCCCGGCCGGCATGTCCGCCGCCGAAGAACTGCGCCGCAAGGGCTATCAGGCCCAAGTCTACGACCGTTACGATCGCGTTGGCGGCCTGCTGGTATACGGCATCCCGAACTTCAAGCTGGAAAAGGACGTCGTCGCGCGGCGCGCCAAGCTGATCGCCGACGGTGGCGTTACGTTCCACACCGATTTCGAGGTCGGCCGGGACGCGTCGCTGGCCGAACTGCGCCAGCGGCACAGCGCCGTGCTGATCGCCACCGGCGTCTATCGCGAGCGCGAACTGCACGCGCCCGGGTCGGGCCTGGATGGCATTGTGCCGGCACTGGAATATCTGACCGCCAGCAACCGCAAGGGTCTTGGCGACGATGTTCCAGACTTCGATTCCGGCCGGCTGAACGCGACGGGCAAAAATGTCGTGGTGATCGGCGGCGGCGATACTGCCATGGATTGCGTCCGCACGGCCCAGCGCCAGGGGGCGACGTCGGTGAAATGCCTCTATCGCCGCGACCGCGAAAACATGCCGGGTTCGATGCGCGAAGTGACCCATTCCGAAGAGGAAGGCGTCGAGTTCGTTTGGCTGACCCAGCCCGTCGCCTTCCTGGGCGACGAGTCGATCCGCGCCGTGCGGGCCGAACGGATACGGCTGGGCGCGCCTGATTCGTCGGGACGCCAGACACCGGAAGTCATCGAGAATTCGGCGCACAATATCGATGCCGACCTGGCGATCTGCGCGCTCGGCTTCGATCCGGAAGACCTGCCAGCCCTGTTCGGTGAATCGGCGTTGCCGGTGACACGCTGGGGTACGGTAAAAACCAATCCGTTGACCTTGATGACCCCGCTGGAAGGCGTATTCGCGGCCGGCGATATCGTGCGCGGCGCCAGCCTGGTCGTCTGGGCGGTGCGCGACGGACGCGACGCGGCCGACGGCATCCATGCCTGGCTGCAACAGCACCAGGACCAGTCAATGGCCATCGCCTCGTAAGCGGACCAGGGAGACTATCGGTATGAGCGATTTCATCAAGTCCTGGAACGAGAACGCCGCCAAGCTGACGACGGCCCATGCCTACCACCCCTCGCAAGAGCACGATGCCTGCGGCGTCGGCCTGGTGGCCGCCATCGACGCCAAGCCGCGGCGCGGTGTGGTGCTGGCCGGCATCGAGGCGCTGAAGGCGGTGTGGCACCGCGGCGCGGTGGACGCCGACGGCAAGACCGGCGACGGCGCCGGCATCCATGTCCAGATTCCGCAGGACTTCTTCAAGGAGCATATCCGCCGGACCGGCCACGAGGCGGACAAGGGCCGCTTGGCCGTCGGCATGGTATTCCTGCCGCGCACGGACCTTACGGCGCAGGAGCGCTGCCGCTCGATCGTGGAGTCCGAGATCATCCGGTTCGGCCACCGCATCTATGGCTGGCGCCAAGTGCCGGTGAACGTCGATGTGATCGGCGAGAAGGCGAACACCACCCGGCCCGAAATCGAGCAGATCATGATTTCCAACGAACGCCAAGTGGACGACGCGCAGTTCGAGATCGACCTCTACGTGATCCGGCGGCGCATTGAAAAGGCGGTGCTGCTGGAAAATATCACCGATTTCTACATCTGCTCGCTGAGCTGCCGGTCGGTCATCTACAAGGGCATGTTCCTGGCCGAACAGCTGGCCGCCTTTTACCCGGACCTGCTGGATGACCGATTTGTGTCGAATTTCGCGATCTATCACCAACGGTATTCGACCAACACCTTCCCGACCTGGAAGCTGGCCCAGCCGTTCCGCGTGCTGGCCCATAATGGCGAGATCAATACGCTATTGGGCAACGTAAACTGGATGAAGAGCCACGAGACGCGGCTGGACGACCCCGCCTTCGGCGACCATGTCGACGATCTGAAGCCAATCATCCAGAACGGCAGCTCGGATTCGTCGGCGCTGGACGCGGTGTTCGAAGTGCTGGGCCATGCCGGACGCGACCTGCCGACCGTCAAGTCGCTGATGATCCCGGAGGCCTGGTCGAATAGCAAGAGCATCCCCGACGCGCATCGCGAGTTTTACACCTATGCCAGCGCGGTGATGGAGCCTTGGGACGGCCCGGCGGCGATCTGCGCCTTCGCCGGGCGCTGGGTGCTGGCCGGGCTGGACCGCAATGGATTGCGGCCAGTGCGCTATACGGTAACCAAGGACGGCCTGCTGTTGGCGGGCTCGGAAACCGGAATGGTCTATGTCGACGAGAACGACATCGTCGAGAAGGGCCGGCTGGGGCCAGGCCAGATGATCGGCGTCGATTTGCAGGATGGCCGGCTATACCACGACAGGGAACTGAAGGACCGCATGGCGGCCCAGCGCCCCTATGGCCGCTGGGGCAAGCATATCAAACGGCTGGAGAAACTGGTCGACAGGGCGGTGGAGAAGGCCGATGGCCTGTCGCCCGAGGAACTGGCGCGTTGCGCGGTATCGGTCGGCTGGTCGATGGAGGATGTGGAGTTGCTGCTGCAGCCGATGGTCGAGGACGCCAAGGAGGCCATCGGATCGATGGGCGACGGCACCCCGATCGCCGTGTTGTCGGACGCCTATCGCGGCGTGCATCATTTCTTCCGCCAGAATTTCAGCCAGGTGACCAACCCGCCGATCGATTCGCTGCGCGAACGCCGGATCATGACGCTGGCCACCCGGCTGGGCAATCTGGGCAATGTGCTGGACGAGGACGAGAGCCAGTTGGACATCATCCAGTTGCCGTCGCCGGTGCTGTTGAACGGTGAATTCGAGGCGATCCGCAAGCATATGGGCAAGACCGCCGTCGAGATTGACTGCACCTTCGACCCGGCGGACGGCCCGGCGGCCATGGCGGACGCGCTGAACCGAATCCAGGGCGAGGCCGAGGATGCGGTGCGCGGCGGCGGCACCCATGTGATTCTCAGCGACAAGGCCCTGGGGCCGGACCGCGCGCCCTTGCCGATGATCCTGGCGACCGGCGGCGTGCATACGCATCTGGTTCGCCGCGAGCTTCGCACCTTTACGTCCATCAATGTGCGCAGCGCGGAATGCCTGGACGTGCATTATTTTGCGGTGCTGGTGGGCGTCGGCGCGACGACCATCAACCCGTGGCTGGCGCAGTCGGCGATCGCCGACCGGCATCGCCGCGGCCTGTTTCGCGACATGAAGCTGGACACCGCCCTGAGGAATTACAAGCAGGCCACCGATGACGGGATACTGAAGGTGATGTCGAAGATGGGAATCGCCGTTATCAGTTCCTATCGCGGCGGTTACAATTTCGAGGCGGTGGGGTTGAGCCGTTCGCTGGTCGCCGAATTCTTCCCGGGCCTGCCGAGCCGGATTTCCGGCATCGGACTACATGGCATTCAGCGAAAAATCATGACGCAGCACGCACGTGGCTTTCAGGAAGGCGCGGTGGCGCTGCCGGTGGGCGGATACTACCGCTATCGCCTGGGTGGCGAGCCACATAGCTGGGAGGGCAGCGCCATCCATACGCTGCAGCGCGCCGTGGCCAGCGATTCCTACGGCACCTACAGGCAATATTGCGAGCAGTTGCGCGCCCTGCCGCCGATCCACCTGCGCGACTTGCTGGATTTCCGCCCCACCGGCGCGCCGCTGGCCGAGGGCGACGTCGAGTCGATCACCGAAATCCGCAAGCGGTTCGTGACCCCGGGCATGTCGTTGGGCGCGCTCAGCCCCGAGGCGCACGGCACGCTGAACATCGCCATGAACCGGATCGGCGCCAAGTCGGATTCGGGCGAGGGCGGCGAGGATCCGGCGCGCTACAAGCCGAACGCCAGCGGCGACAATCCGAACTCGGCGATCAAGCAGGTGGCCTCGGGCCGGTTTGGCGTGACGGCCGAATATCTGAACATGTGCCGCGAGATCGAAATCAAGATAGCCCAGGGCGCCAAGCCCGGCGAGGGCGGCCAGCTGCCCGGCTTCAAAGTGAACGAGATGATCGCCCGTCTGCGCCATTCGACGGAAGGCGTGATGCTGATCTCGCCGCCGCCGCATCACGATATCTATTCGATCGAGGATCTGGCGCAGTTGATCTACGATCTGAAGCAGATCAACCCGGAGGCCAAGGTCTGCGTCAAGCTGGTGTCGCGTTCAGGTATCGGTACGATCGCCGCCGGCGTGGCCAAGGCCAATGCGGATATTATCCTGATCGCCGGTCATAACGGCGGTACCGGCGCCTCGCCGCAGACTTCGATCAAATATGCTGGCCTGCCCTGGGAGATGGGCCTGACCGAGGTGCATCAGGTGTTAACGCTAAACCGCCTGCGCCACCGTCTGCGATTGCGCACGGATGGCGGCATCAAGACCGGCCGCGACGTGGTTATCGCCGCGATCCTGGGCGCCGAGGAATTTGGCGTGGGCACCGGCTCGCTGGTAGCCATGGGCTGTATCCTGGTGCGACAGTGCCATACCAACAAATGCCCGGTCGGCGTCTGCACACAGAAACCCGAACTGCGCGAAAGATTCACCGGCACGCCGGAGAAGGTGGTGAACCTGTTCAGCTTCCTGGCCGAAGAAGTCCGCGAAATCCTGGCGTCGCTGGGGGCGCGCTCGATCAACGAGGTTATCGGCCGGACCGACCTGCTGACCCAGGTCAGCCGCGGTTCGGAGCATCTGGACGATCTGGACCTGAACCCGCTGCTGGTGCAGTCGGACACCGGCGGCCATCCCAGCTACTTCTCGCTGGACGGTCGCAACGAGGTGCCGGAGACGCTGGACGCGCAGATGATTGCCGATGCGGGCCCGCTGTTCGATGCGGGCGAAAAGATGCAGCTTACCTACAACATTCGGAATACGGACCGCGCGGTAGGCGCCAAGATGAGCTCCAAGATCACCCGCCAGTTCGGCATGACCGGGCTGAACCCCGGCCATCTGACCGTCCGGCTGCGCGGGTCGGCCGGCCAGTCGTTGGGGGCCTGGACCGTGCAGGGCATGAAGCTGGTCGTGTTCGGTGACGCCAATGACTATGTCGGCAAGGGACTGTCGGGCGGCGAGATCGTGGTCCGGACGATGGTGTCCAGCCCGCTGATATCAAACGAGAACACGATCATCGGGAACACCGTGCTGTATGGCGCCACAGCCGGCAGCCTGTTCGCGGCCGGCCAGGCCGGCGAGCGTTTCGCGGTACGTAATTCAGGCGCCGTCACGGTTATCGAGGGCTGCGGTTCCAACGGTTGCGAATATATGACCAGCGGCGCGGCGGTGATCCTTGGCCCGGTCGGCGACAATTTTGCGGCCGGCATGACCGGCGGCATGGCATTCGTCTACGATGCGGAGGAGGATTTCGAAATCCGCGTCAATCCGGACTCGGTGATCTGGCAGCGCATCGAACCCGGGCATTGGGAAGACCAATGCCGCGCGCTGATCGAACGCCATGTCGAGGAAACCCAGTCGCGCTGGGCGGATCGGATCCTGCGCAACTGGGATACCGAAAAGCGGTTTTTCTGGCAGGTGGTGCCGAAGGAAATGCTGAACCGGCTGGAATATCCGGTCTCGACGGCCGACGAGGCCGCCAAGACCGCCTGAGTCGGAAATCGCTTTACCGCAAACGCGTATCAATTTGATCGGCGCCGTTTGCAAACAAGTGGGAAATGCTCTGGCGCAAGGGCGGGTGTTACGGATATAAATGCGGCCCATGCGCACGCTTTTCCATCTTTGGCTATCACCGCAATGCCGCAAGCTCCGCCTTCAGCTCGCAACCAAGGCGCTCGACTTCGAAATGAAAGTCGAAAAGGTCTGGGAACGGCGACCGGAGTTCCTGGCGTTCAATCCGGCGGGTTCGGTACCCGTGCTGGTCGAACCCGATGGCAAGGTGATCGCGGCGCATAACGCGATTGCCGAATATATCGAGGAGGTTTATCCCGACCCGCCGCTGATCGGCGGCGATCCGGCCGGGCGCGCGGAAGTGCGCCGCCTTGTCGACTGGTTCGACGACAAATTCTGCCGCGAGGTCACCGACAATCTGGTCGATGAAAAGATCATGAAACGGTTCCTCGGACTGGGTGAGCCAAATGCTTCGGCGATCCGCGCGGGCCAAACCAACATCCACCATCATCTGGACTACATCGCCTGGCTGATCGAGCG
>CAXMQC010000254.1:0-6943 GCA_964195285.1 Akkermansiaceae bacterium | reverse complement strand
GTCGATCCCGATACTGGGCGAGCGCGTCGGGCTGCACCGGGGTGGCGCGATACTGGTTGGGCTGATCGGCGTTCTGATCGTGGTGCGCCCCGGCACCGCCGAGTTGACGCTGGGGCACGCGGCCGCGTTGATCGGGGCCTTCGCCACGTCGCTGACGTCGGTCATCGTGCGCCGCATTGGCCGCGAAGAACGCGATGTGGTCCTGCTGCTTTTCCCGATGCTCGGCAGTTTCCTGGTCATGGGGAGCCTGATGCCGTTCGACTACAAGCCGATGCCGCTGGTCGATCTCGGCGCCGTCGCCCTGTTGTCGGTCTTGGGTTTTACCGCCTTGACCTGTTTGATCGGCGCCTATAAATCGGGCGAAGCGGTAATTGTGGCGCCGATGCAATATTCGCAAATTCTCTGGGCGTCGATCTACGGCTTCGTGTTTTTCAACGAAACGCCCGACCTGCAGACCCTCCTCGGCGCCGTCGTGATCATCGCGAGCGGCGGTTATATTCTCATTCGCGAAGGCTACATGAACGCGTCGGAAAACACCCCGGTCCTGCGCTCGCGCAGCAGGGTGACGGCCGGCGTCCTGTCCCGCATCGGCCCGAAGCTTGGCCGCAACGGCGACCCCGGGGACGGAGACAAGTAGCCTGGGTGGTACATCCGTCCACGGGGTTGGTTCGGTCCGGCCAAGCCAACCATCCGAACTAGCGGCAAGCGCGACCGCGCGCCCGAGTGCGCACCTGAACATGGCGCTGCGGCGGCCTCGCACGGCAGCTTCCCCCCTCCGCAAATACCAGGTGACCCCACGCCACCGACCCGGTAAGTTCCGTTTCGCATAAAACCTGGCCGCCCCCGTCCCCGCCCCCGCGCGCCCCCACTTGAAAGCCCCCCATGCTGCCGCTGTTCCTCGCTACCTGTTCCATCGTCATCGGGCTCGGCGTGGTGGTGCCGATGCTGCCGTTTTATGCGGTGGCGTTCGGGGCCTCGGCATCGGACGTGGCGTTGCTGTTCGCGATTTATTCGGGCTGCCAGTTTCTCGCAGCGCCGGTCTGGGGGCGGCTGTCGGACCGGGTCGGGCGCAAGCCGGTGATCCTGATCTGTTTCGCCGGCACCGCCGCCTCCTACGTCTGGTTCGCCTATGTCGGCAGCCTGGGCGAGATGTATCTGAGCCGCGCCCTGGCCGGCGCCATGGCGGGCTGGCTGGTGGCCGGCCAGGCCTGGGTCGCCGACACCACCGAGCCTGAAGGCCGGGCGCGCGGCATGGGGCTGCTGGGGGCGGCATTTGGCATCGGCTTCGTCATCGGCCCGACGATCGGCGCCATAGCAGTCGGCGCGGACGAGCCGAATTTCCGCCTGCCCATCCTGTTTTCTGCCGCCGCGTCGGTGCTGGCGTTGGCCATCGCCGCCATCCTGGTCCGCGAACCGAAAGTGCATACGGCGCGCGACGGCGAGTTTGCCGACACCGCCGCCCATATGCTGGCGATGCCCTTGCTGGTGCTGTTGCTGTGCATCTATTTCGCCGGTTTCTTCGTCTTCTCGGGCATGGAATCGATGCTCGCCTTGTGGGCCGAGGAACTGCTGGGGCTGGGGCCGCGCGATATCGGCTTCCTGCTGGCCTTCGCCGGGGTCTGCATGGTCATCGTGCAGGGCCGGCTGCTGGGGCCGCTGGCGGCGCGCTTCGGCGAGGCCCGGCTGATCATGGCGGGGATATTCATCCTGGCCGCCGGCTTCCTGGCGATCCCGCTGGCCGTCAGCGCGCTCACCCTGGCGCCGGCGATGGCGCTGCTGGCCGTCGGGCAGAGCATCAGCAACCCCTCGATCCAGAGCCTGGTCAGCCGCGTCGCGCCGGCCGACTGGAAGGGCGGCGTGCTTGGCGCTGCGCAGGGCGCGGCCAGCGTCGGCCGCATCACCGGGCCGCTCTGGGCCGGCATGCTGTATCTGCGGGTCGGCCCGGACTGGCCCTTCCTCGGCGGCGCCATCCTGCTGGTCCCGGTGTTCGTCGCCGCGATTTACGCCGCCCGCCTGACCCGGCGCCGTATTCCGGCAACGGACTAGGTTGACCACAGAGGCACAGAGGCTCAGAGGGGGCGGGCGTCCGATCGGCCATCTTGCCGCGGCCGCGGTCGTGGGAAGGGAGATATGGGGATAAAGGGGATGGGGGGATAAGGTTATTTACGGCCGAAGGCCGCTGGGTTTTCATCTCCCTATCTCGCCTAACCCCATATCTCCTTTCCCATAGCCCCGTGAGCGGTACAATGCATCGAGAGCAGGCGCCGGTCCCCTCTGTGTCTCTGTGTCTCTGTGTCTCTGTGTCTCCGTGGTTCAACCTGTTATCTTTGCCGCCAGCGCCAAACAGGCGAACGACAGGGAGACCACCATGGCTTTTGCCGATGCCGACGGTGTGAAGCTTTATTACGAGGAAACCGGGTCCGGCACGCCGATCGTCTTCGTCCATGAATTCGCCACCGACCATCGCGGCTGGGAGCCACAGATGCGCTACTTCGCGCGGGGCCATCGCTGCATCGCCTTCAATGCGCGGGGCTATCCGCCGTCCGATGTGCCGGACGATCCCGACGCCTAGTCCCAGGAGATCGCGGCCGGCGATATCGCCCATGTGATGCGGCATCTGGGTATCGAGGCGGCCCATATCGTCGGCCTGTCGATGGGCGGCAACGCGACCCTGCATTTCGGCCTGCTCTATCTCGACATGGCGCTGTCGTTGACCGTGGCCGGGGCAGGTTACGGCTCCAACCCGGCCCAGACCGACCAGTTCCGCGCCGACTCCACCGCGATAGCCGAAAGTTATGAATCGCAGGGCTCGCGGGCCGTAGCCGAGACCTACTCGATGCGCCCGGCGCGACTGGCGTTCCATGAAAAAGACCCGCGTGGCTGGGCCGAGTTCAAGGACATCCTCGGCCAGCATGATGCCAAAGGCGCGGCCCTGACCATGCGCGGCGTTCAGGCCCGCCGCCCGACCTTCGGCGACCTGGAGGACGGCTTGAAGGCGCTGGCCATTCCCACCCTCGTCATTGCCGGCGACGAGGACGATTTCAGCCTCGAGGCCAGCGTCTGGCTGAAACGCACCGTGCCCTCGGCCGCATTGTGGGTGCTGCCCCGGACCGGCCATATACTCAATCTGGAGAATGTGGGCGTCTTCAACCGCGGCCTGGAGGATTTCATCGCCACGGTCGAGGCCGGGCGCTGGGTAAGCCGGGACCAGTAAGACCCGCGCCAGGCTTCACCGCGCCTGCCAGCTTAATTCGCCGCCATAGAGGAAGAAGCGCACCGGGAAATCGGCCTCGGCCTCGTCGATCAGCGTCGACCAGCCCTGTTCGAGGTTGCGGCGTTCGCCTTGCGGCAGGGCCGCTTGCTCGGCGGCGCCAAGGACCGGGACCAATCTCGCCTCGAAGGCGAAGGGTTCGTCGACCATGATATTGGCATTCTGATGCGACAGCATCGCGCGGTAGCCATCGACCAGCGCCTCGGCCGGGATCGATATGGTCGTGCTGGCCGGGCCCGCTGCCAGGTTCAGCCGGTCGGCGCCGGCCAGCAACGCTTTTTTGAAGGCGCGGGCGCGGATCTGCCATTCGAGACGGTATGCGCCGGCCCGGGTACCATCGAGTTGTACCGTCGCCGACCCGCCGGCGCCACCGTCCCGCCAGTCGATATCGATGCCGGTCAGGTGGTGGGTGGCGGCCTGCATTTCCGCCAGATTCCGCCCGGAAACCACCTGTTCCTGGCGCTGGCGTTCGATAGTCTCCTGCTGGCGGGCCACGCTCCACACCCCGCCGGCGCCGACGAGGACGGCGAGCAGGATCAGGCCGGTCGCGGCCCGGCCGGCACGCGCCTGGCGGGCGGGGCCAGCCTGCTCATAACGTTGCCCCGCAGCCCAGCCCAGTGCCGTGGATCCGGCCAGGATCGCCAGTCCGACGATCGCGGCGGTGCCCAGGATGGCACCCTCGCTCCAGTCGGGCCAGGGGTTGTCGCCGAACAGGAAAAGCCAGGCGAAACCGGCGGCGATCCCCGCCGCATAAAACCCGCCGGCAAGGCCCAGGACAACGCCCCAGACGGCCCCGGCAATGATAAAAAGGCGTTTAGCGTTCATGACGGCCATCGGACCATTGTTTCGGTGAAAAGGAAACAGGAAAGGATTTCATGTTTCGGACCAAATGCCCCGAAAGAACAGATAGGGTCCGTACAGTTACGAAAGCTCTGCTCACGGTCCGCCCAAGGTCCAGGCATAGCCGAAAAATAGCGCGCAACTTGGCCGAAAGGGGCAAACTGTTGGGCAAATTGGGCGAAATTGGTAATAAAATTTCACTTGCAAAGTAACAAGAGTCGCGGCATTTGTCTTTCTGTCGAATTCTGTGGGCTAGTCTGAAACACCGCCGCCCGTTCCGGGCAATCGTTTCCTCCCATTGGTAATTTGATGATCTCCCGCGTGCATTTGCGGGACCAAGGCAGACGAAGGAGAGAACGAATGCCGACCGGCACAGTCAAATGGTTCAACGCCACCAAAGGCTACGGCTTCATCGAACCCGATGAAGGCGGCAATGACGTCTTCGTCCATATTTCCGCGGTTCAGAATGCGGGCATGGACGGGCTGAATGAAGGCCAGAAAGTATCTTACGAGCTGGAACCGGGCCGAAACGGCAAGACCGCCGCAACGGACCTGAAGGCGACGTAAGACGGCCAATATAGTCGACCGAAATAAAGGTGGAACCTTTGGGGGGGTCCGCCTTTTTCGTTGCCCTGTGGCGGCGGGGCGCTGAATCGCCGCAGGCGAGAATTTCCTTGCAATTTGCGGCCTTACGCACAATGTTCGCTCCGTCGAGTTTCTTTGGGTCCGCCAAGTTCTACCCCTTTCGGGTTCCCGATCACGGTTTTCTCCCAATGCTAATTTCGATGCGACGGGCAATCCTGCCCGAAAAGACGCCAGCTATTGAGGAGATTTCCATGCCAAGTGGCACAGTCAAATGGTTCAACGGCACCAAGGGTTTTGGATTCATTCAGCCCGACGAGGGTGGCAACGATGTATTCGTGCATATCAGCGCAGTCGAGCAGGCCGGCATGCACAGCCTGAACGAAGGCCAGAAAGTGTCCTACGAGCTTGAAACAGGGCGCAACGGCAAGACCGCCGCCGCCAATCTTCAGGCCGTCTGAAGACGATATCGCCAGGGGGGCCGGGCAGAGCATCTCTGCCCGGCCCTCTGCTATTTGCGCAAAGCCATCCGATCGAGGAGAATGCATGGCCAAGGAAGACCTGATTGAAGCGGAGGGCGTCGTTACCGAGGTCCTGCCGAACGCCCGGTTCCGGGTGACCCTGGAAAACGGGCATGATGTGCTGGCCTATACCGCCGGCCGCATGAAGAAATTTCGTATCCGTATCCTGACCGGGGACCGCGTCACCGTTGAAATGACACCCTACGATTTGACCAAGGCCCGGATCAATTTCCGCCATAAAACAGACTCGCCCGGCCCCGGCCCCGTTGGCGGCAACCGCCCGCCGCCCAAGCGCCGTCGCCGCTGAGCGTGCTCCAGCCTCGCCGAGATATGGCGTGACTGAGATCTATGTCGATGCCGACGCCTGCCCGGTAAAGGACGAGGTCCTGCGGGTCGCAGCGCGCCACGGGCTGAGGGTTCATATCGTTGGCAATACATGGCTGCGCATGACGAAAAACCCGCTGATCAACCGCGTTGTCGTGCCCGACGGGCCAGATGCCGCCGACGACTGGATCGCCGAACAGGCGGGCGCGGGCGATATCGCTATTACCGCCGACATCCTGCTCGCCGCGCGCTGTCTCGAAGCCGGCGCCAGGGCCATGGATCACAAGGGGAAGCCTTTCAACCTCGATAACATCGGCATGGCGGTGGCCATGCGCGACCTGAAATCGCAATTGCGCGAGACCGGTGAAATTCGCGACCACGGACCCGCTTTCACCAAGCAGGATCGCTCGAATTTCCTGCAGGCGCTGGAAACCGTGGTGCAAGCGGCAAGACGGGGCTGACGCCCGCATTCGCAAGCGCTTCCCGCTTCGCCGGGCCCGGCAAGGCGGGCTGAAGCGATAGAGCGCAAGTCCACTAGCTTTTTTTGGAGCCGGGCCCCTTGAGTTCGACGACATTGCCTTCAGGATCCTCGATATAGATCGACGGGCCGAAACCCTCGGCGCCGTAGCGCGACTTTACCGGGCCGGCCGCGATACCGTGGTCCGCCAGATGGGCGCGGATGGCGTCGACGTCAAAGGGTTCCACGCCGAGGCAAAAATGATCGAGATTTCGGCCTTCGGCGCCCGGCGCGACGCCGCCTTGGCGGCCGAGTTCGCTGTCGATGGGCACAAGGTCGATCATGGCGGAACCGGCGCGAAGCTGGATCAGGCCGATATCATCATTGCGCCGTTCGACATGGCAGCCAAGCGCATCGCGGTAAAAGGCGAGCATGCGGTCGAGATCCGCAACGCGCAGTACGATATGGTCGATACCTTGGATTTTGATCATGACCCTCTCCGTCAATTGTGGTCGTCGGGACCGCCGACAACGCGCCGCCACAAGCCGCTGGCAAACAGAATGATCAGGGCCGTTGCCCAGGACAAGGCGCCAATCGCGTGGGGCAGTATTTGCAGATGCCGCCAATCAGTGCGCGCGGTCGTGAAGACATACTGCACCAGCACGAATGAACCGGCGAGCAGCAATATATGCGCGTAAAACTGCCATTTCAGCCAATCGCTGGCACCGCCCGACAGGCCGGCGCCGAAACGGACCAGCGGCCAGAAAGCCAGGCCGCCGAACAGCAGCAGGACCAGCGAAAATATATCGAAGGCGTCACGCATATTCGAGCCCATTCAGCCGCCGCGGGTCCGGATTTCGTTTTCGAGAACGCCGATACCTTCGATCTCCATGCGCACCACGTCGCCCGGTTCGAGGTATTTCGGCGGGTCGAAGCCGATGCCCACGC
>CAXMQC010000253.1:0-10300 GCA_964195285.1 Akkermansiaceae bacterium | reverse complement strand
CTCAGGATCAACTGCAATGTCGGCCTTGCCGGCATCACCAACAAGGATCCAGACAGTGGCGCGAAGCTGGCCGAGGGATACTGGCTAACCATTCCGGACGGCACATCCTTCGGTCCGACCGAGGGGGTCGGAACATTCGCGCCGCGAGACCCGATCTTCGGCGTCACGGAAATAGCCATCTAAGCCGCCAGGCTACCCCTCCAACGAATAACCCGCCTCTTCGATATAGACCGCGCCGTCGGATTTCAGGAAGCTGGAGAACAGCACGAAGCGCTCCACCGCGAAGGCGGCGGTGTGGAAGGCGCCATGTTCGGCGGCCCAGACCTCGATCCGGTTGGGGCGCATTTTCTTCAGCCGTGCAACGGTAATGTGGGGCGAGAAGTTTCGCGCCTCCGCCTCGAGGCCGGCGCGTACCAGGGCCGATTCGATTTTCGCCTGCAGATGTATCAACGGGTCCGATTTCGCCACCCCCACCCATAGCGCGTGCGGTTGTTTGCCGCGGCTGAAACTGTTCACGCCCTCGAGCGCCAATTCAAACGGCGGGCCAGTGATTTTCGACAGCGCCATGTCGATGTCGCTGGCCAGGTCGTTGCGCACCTCGCCGATGAACCGCAGTGTCAGATGAATGTTCTCGGGTTTGATCCAGCGCGCGCCCTGCAGCCCGGATTGCAGCATGGACAGGTCTTCGCGGACGGCTTCGGGCAGCGGAATGGCGACGAACAGGCGGATCATGGTCTGCTTTGCCTCCTAGTGGTGTAAATCAGACGGATGGTACCCATTGGACGGTCTTGCGAGCTCATCCGGTGAGGCGCGGGTCGCGCCGCGATGCCGGGCATCGCAAGCGGCGCGCAACGCGGCCGGTGGGCTCGCAATGCCGCCCGCGGGGTCGCGATTCCCGCCCCCTCGGTGCGTCGGGCGCGCCTGACGATGCGCCGGCATCGCCGGCGCGCGCCCTCCTGCCGAGGAGACGGGAATCGCGATCCCACGGGTACCATCCGTCTGATTCACACCACTACGCCGCCGGATTGTTGATGTCGGCGTGAATTTCGCCGATCCCGGCCAGCGCCTCGGCCGACAATTGGGTATCGGCGAGTTCGAGGTCCTGCAGCAGCTGCACCGTCGTGGTGGCGCCGATGATCGCCGAGGTCACGAAGGGCCGCGACAGTACGAACGCCAGCGCCAGCGACAACGGAACCAGCCCGTGTTTTTGCGCCAGCGCCACGTAGGCCGCCGTCGCCTCGATGCCCCTCGGCTTGGTGTAGCGGCCGAAATAATCGCCGAACAGGGTCAGGCGAGCGCCTTCGGGCCTGGCCCCGCCAAGATACTTGCCGCTCAGCGTGCCGCCGGCCAGCGGCGAATAGGCCAGCAGCCCGCAATGCTCGTGCATGGCGATCTCGGCCAGCCCAAATTCGAAGTTCCGGCATAGCAGATTGTACGCGTTCTGGATCGAGGCCATGCGCGGCAGGCCCATCGTCTCGGCAAGCTGCAGGAATTGCGTGGTGCCCCAGGCGGTCTCGTTGGACAGCCCGACATGGCGAATCTTGCCGGCCTTGACCAGATCGTCCAGCACACTCAGCTGCTCCACAAACGGCACCGCTTCCAAATCCTCGACATGCTGGTAGCGGCGCGCGCCGAAGACCTCGATGCGCCGGTCGGGCCAATGCAGTTGATAGAGGTCGATATAGTCGGTCTTGAGGCGTTTCAGGCTGCTCTCGACGGCCTCGGTGATGCTTTGCCGGTCGAGCCGCGTCTCGCCGCCATGCAGATGCGGGCGCTTGTAGCCAAAGCGATCGGACCTGCCGGCCACCTTGGTCGCCAGGATCACCTTGTCGCGGTTGCCGCGCGCCGCCATCCAGTCGCCGACGATCTCCTCGCTGCGGCCCTGGGTCTCGGCGCGTGCCGGCACCGCATACATTTCCGCCGTGTCGATGAAATTGACGCCGCGATCGAGCGCAAGGTCCATCTGGCGATGGGCGTCTTCGACGCCGGTCTGCTCGCCGAAAGTCATGGTGCCTAGGCAGATCGCGCTGACGCGCAGATCGGTGCGGCCGAGTTGCCGGTAGTCCATGATATCCCGCCTTTTCCGTCGATCTCGCCGATGGGTTAGAGAAACAGCGTCAGCACGCCGGAATAGCCGTATAGCCGATTGTGGTTGATCTCGCCATTGGCGAACAGCCCGGCGATGGGAAAATCGCCCAGCTCGTCGGTGATGATCTTCAATTCGCTGCTGCCCGGCCCGAACTGATTGGGGCCGCGGGCGATGCAGCTGTAATAGAGGCCCGCCTTGACGCCGCCGCCGGCGCGCTGTTTCAGGCGGTCCAGCATGCGGCGCAAATCGTCGGCCGCGGTAACCTGGTCGCGGCGGCAGAAAATGACCTGGTCGCCGGTCGACACCACGTCGCCGATCGCCACCAGCCCGTTGTCTTTGTCCACCCCCATCAAATTGCGCACCAGATAGTCGCCGGTGTCGGAACCGGTCACGGCCAGGGCGGCAAAAATATAGCCGGAAACGCGGCGCAGATCCTGTGACAGGACCTCGCCGATATCGCCGCGGAAGACATCAAGCGCCGGTTTCTCGTCCAGCTCGATCAGCACATTGCCCTCGGCGCGCGTCACCTTGTGCGCCGGGCCGATCGGCGAACAGCCCTGGGTCACGCCGACCGCGACGGGCACCGCGTGGGGCGACAGGAACACACCCGACAGCCCGCCCGATGTCGGCTTGCCCGCCATTTGCACCGCGCCGCCGTCGCCGGAGGTGATACCGCCGACCAGATAGGCGTTGGCCTGGTCCGACAAATCCTCGACCAGCGACTGGATTTGCGTATTGCCCGGATCGGCATGGGTAATCGCCAGCGGCGGGTCGGCGGCCTGCAGCCAGGCGAGGTTGTCCGCAACGACATCCCCGACCCCCGCGTTGACGTCGCGGAACAGGCGAAAGGCGTCGTCGCCGATGGGCAGGACCAGCACCGACATCGCCGGCTCGTCGAAATATTCAATGCGGTGCCCGCAGACCCCCATGCCGGCCGCGCCGACCCAGTTGGCCACCCCGGTGGCCTGGCGCAGGAACACCTCGATTTCATCAAGATCCTGCGCGTAGGCCTCGGTTACGAAGACGAATCCCAGCCGATGGCTGCGGTCCATCCGTCCCAGCCGCGCCACGATGCTGCCGGCGGCGTCGCGCCACTGGTCGGCCGCGGCATGGGCCGAGATATAATCGCCGTCCTCGCTCATACCAAAGCTCGCTGATAAAGACTCATTTGATCGGTGAGCTTTGGTATCATCTCGCGGCCTCGGCCAGGCCGCCGATCACGACCGGCAATATTCCTTCGACAATCACCGCGACCCCTTCCGCCGTAGGATGAATTCCGTCTCTCTGGTTGAGCGCGGGATCCATCGCCACCCCGTCCAGGAAGAAGGGATAAAAGGCGGTTCCATGCTTTTGCGCAAGGTCGGGATAGAGCGAGGCGAATTTTTCGCCATATTCCGCGCCCATATTGGGCGGCGCGATCATGCCGGCCAGCAATACGTGGGCGCCGGTTGCGCGGATGCGGGCGATGATGCGGTCCAGATTGCCCCGGGTAATCGCCGGATCCAGCCCCCGCAATACGTCATTGGCGCCAAGCTCGACAACCACAAGATCGGGCTGATCTCCCAGCAGCCAGTCCAGCCGCGCCAGCCCGCCGGCGCTGGTGTCGCCGGAAACCCCGCCATTGATCACTTTCGCGTCAACACCTTGATCGGCGAGCCTGGCCTCGAGCTGCGCCGGGAAAGACTTGCCCCGCGGCAGCCCGTATCCCGAGGTAAGGCTGTCGCCCAGCGCCAATACCACCGCACGCTCGGCGGCCTCGGCGTTTGCGGCAAATATGAACAGGGCAAAAATCAGCGCATTGAATGCCAACATCGCGGCACAATATGTCTGAGAGCCTTTTGCCCGGTGGTGCGAAAGCGAAATCATGCGATTATCCGTCGACTGCTCTTATTGGTAAAACCATTATCCGGAATTCCCTTTCATTTGGCCATGCAAACTCCCGTGACAACCCCTAACGCAACGTCCTTGCCAATTGTCGAGCTCGCCGGGCTGGAACTGACGCTCAGCAGTGGCGCCGGCAAGGTTCATATATTGCGCGGCATTGATGTCGAAATCGGGGCGGGCGAACAGGTCGCCCTGGTCGGGGCGTCGGGCGCCGGTAAATCGTCGATGATGATGGTGATCGGTGGTTTGGAGAACGCGACCCAGGGTGAGGTGCGCGTCGCGGGTCATGACCTGACGGGGATGAACGAGGACGAGCTGGCGCTGTTCCGGCGCGGCAATGTGGGCATCGTGTTCCAGTCGTTCCATCTGGTGCCGACCATGACGGCCCTGGAAAACGTCGCGGTGCCGCTGGAATTTGCCGGCCACGCCGACGCCTTCGGTCTGGCGCAAAAGGAATTGGAAGCGGTCGGGCTGGGGCACCGGCTGGAACATTATCCCGGCCAGTTGTCGGGCGGCGAGCAGCAGCGCGTGGCGCTGGCCCGCGCCTTCGTGACCGAGCCGCGTCTGCTGCTGGCCGACGAACCGACGGGCAATCTGGACGGCGACACAGGCCAGCAGATCATCGAGCTGATTTTCCGGCTGTCGCAAGAGAAGGGCACGACCCTGCTACTGATCACCCATGACCCGGCGCTGGCATCGCGCTGCGCGCGCGAACTGCGCATTGCCGACGGGCGGATCGTCGGCGACGAGACGCGCCGATGATCGCCCTGGCCTGGCGGCTGGCGCGCCGCGAGTTGCGCGGCGGCATACGCAGCCGCTTCCGGGGGTTCCGCATCTTCCTGGCCTGCCTGGCGCTGGGTACCGCGGCGATTGCGGCGGTGGGATCCCTGTCGGCGGCGATCGAGACCGGGCTGGGCACCGAGGCGCGGGCACTGCTGGGCGGCGATGTCGAGCTTCGCATTCACCACCGGCCCGCCTCGGACGAACAACGCAATTGGCTGGCGGAACGCGGCGACCTGTCCGAGATAATCGAAGTCCGGGCGATGGCGCGACGCGTCGGCGGCGGCAAACAGAGGCTGGTCGAGTTGAAGGCGGTCGACGAACTCTACCCGCTGGTCGGCCGCCTGGAAATCCGGGGCGGGCAGACGCTGAGCGAGGCGCTTGCGCCGCTTGCCGGGACCGATAGGGCTGTGGTCGCGGAAAGCCGGCTGGAAAAGCTGGAGCTTTCGGTTGGCGACCGGCTGGCGCTGGGCGACGCGGAATTTCGCATCGCCGGCATAATCGCGCGCGAGCCCGACCGCGTGACGCGGGGCATCCAGCTTGGCCCAAGGGTCATTATCACCCGCGCCGGCCTGGACCGGACCGCCTTGTTGAAGCCTGGCAGCCTGTCGCAATATCTTTACCGCATCGTGCTGCCCGCCGATGCCGGGACCGCGCCCTTCATCGAGGCGCTGGGTGAGGCTTTCCCCGATGCGGCATGGCGGGTACGCGATCCCGCACGGGCGGCGCCGGGGCTGATACGATTCGTCGACCGGTTGACCCTGTTCCTGACGCTGGTCGGTTTGTCGGCGCTGCTGATCGGCGGCGTCGGGGTGGGCAACGCCGTCCACGCCTTTCTGACCCAGCGGCGGCCGACCATTGCCACGCTGAAATGCCTCGGCGCCCCGGCCGGGCTGGTGCTGCGGGTCTATTTGTTGCAAGTCATGGGGCTGGCCGTAATCGGCGTTGCCGGCGGGCTGATCGTCGGCGCGGCCTCGCCGCTGATCGCCGCACCGCTGTTGTCCGACCTGTTGCCGGTCTCGTTGACCGCCGGTGTCTATCCGGGCCCGTTGCTGTTGGCCGCCGGCTTCGGCATTTTGACCACGCTGGTCTTCTCGCTGGGCCCGCTGATGCTGGCCCGCGACGTGCCGGCCGCCGCCCTGTTCCGGCAGACCGTCGCCGGCACACGCCTGAAGTTGCGCTGGCTGGATATGGGCGGCCTGGCCGCCCTCACCCTGTCGCTGATGTTGCTGACCGTCCTCAGCGCGCGCGACAAACCGCTCGCCATCTGGTTCGTGGCCGGCGCCAGCGTCGCCTTCCTGGCCTTCCGGCTGGCCGGCGCGCTGGTGATGTGGCTGTCGCGCACTGCGCCGCGCGCCAAGCGGCCCCGGCTGCGCCTGGCCATCGCAAATCTGCACCGTCCCGGCACGCCGACCCCCAGCGTCGTGTTGTCGCTTGGTCTCGGCATCACGGTGCTGGTCGCGATCATGATGATCGAACGCAATCTCGGCAACCGGATCCAGGAGGCGGTGACCGAAGAGGCGCCCAGCTTCTTCTTCATCGACATCCAGCCGGACCAGGTCGAGCCCTTCGAGGCGCTGGCCGCCAGTTTTCCCGAGGCCGGGCCGGTGCAACGCGTGCCGATGCTGCGGGCGCGGATTACAGCCATTGCCGGGGTTTCCACCGCGGACATGACGCCGCCGCCTCACTTCGCCTGGGTCACGCGCGGCGACCGGGGGATCACCTGGTCCGCCACCCCACCGCGCCGTGGCAGCAAAGTGGTCGAGGGCGAATGGTGGCCGGCGGATTACAGCGGCCGGCCACTGATTTCCTTCGATAAGGCGGCGGCGGACGCGTTCGGCGTCGGCATCGGCGACATCATGACCTTCAACATCCTGGGCCGTGAAATAAGCGCAGAGATCGGCAATCTGCGCGAGATCGACTGGGCGACCCTGGGCATGAACTTCATGGTGATCTTTTCGCCCGGCGTGCTGGAGGGCGCGCCGCAGATCAATGTGGCGACGCTGCGCATCCCGCGAGACCGGGAACTGGCGCTGGAAACCGCGGTAACCGAGGCGTTCCCCAATGTGTCGGCGATCCGGGTGCGGGAAATCCTGGCCGACGTCACCCGCATCATGACCTCCATCGATACCGCTATGAAGGCGATCGCCGCCATCGCGATCGTCGCCGGCATTCTGGTGCTGTCGGGCGCGATCGCGGCGGGCCGGCGGCAACGCATCTATGATGCGGTGATCCTGAAAACCCTGGGCGCGACACGGGCCGACGTGCTGGGCGCCTATCTGATCGAATTCGCGCTGCTGGGATTGGCGACGGCGGGCATCGCAGCGGCCGCCGGCAGCCTCGCCGCCTGGGCGGTGACCACCCACCTGATGCATCTGGACTGGACTTTCACGCCGGCCGCGATGGTCTGGACCACGGCGATATGCGTTCTGGCCACCATGGGCTTCGGCGTGCTGGGCGCCTGGCGCGCCTTGGGCCAAAAAGCCGCGCCGCTGTTACGCAACGACTGATCCGGACCGAGATCAGACCGACAGCGATTCGGTGTGGCCGTCCACGCTCAAGGCCTGGCCCGAGATTTTCGCGCCGGCATCGGAACAGACGAACAGCACCATATTTGCGATGTCCCGCGCCTCGACGAAGGTGCGCATTGATACCTGCCGAAGCCATTTGTCGCGCATTTCTTCGGTCGGTATGCCGTCTACATTGGCTGCCGCCGCGATGACCGAGTCGATGCGCGGGCCCGCGACACTGCCCGGGCATATCGCGTTGACCCGGATACCGTGGGGGCCCTGCTCCATCGCCACCGTCTTGGTGAGGCCGATGACGCCCCACTTCGCCGCGGCGTAGGGGCTGCGGTTGGGAAAGCCATACAGGCCGGCGGTCGATGAAATATTGACGATCGACCCGCCGCCGGCTTCGCGAATCGCCGGCACGGCGCGGCGCGTGCACAGGAAGGGGCCGTCCAGATCGACCGCGATGCAATGCCGCCAGCCTTCCGGATTGATCTCGTCGACCGGTCCGACCGGCCCGGCGACACCAGCGTTGTTGACCAGAATATCGAGCCCGCCCATGGCCTCCAGCGCCGCGTCGAACAGCCGGTCGACGGCCGCGACATCGGCGACGTCGGCCAGCGTGGCGCCAAGCCCCGGCAACGCTTCGCAGGCAGCCGCGATCCGCGCCTCGTCGACGTCGCAGATATGAACCCGGACGCCTGCCGCCATAAGTTCTTCCGTAATGGCTCGCCCGATACCGTTGGCGCCCGCCGTTACGATGGCCCGTTTGCCCGAAAGACCTGTTTCCATATGAATATTCCTGCTCGAGATAGATAAAATACCCGTTAACCGGGCCCGGTTGTTGTTGATTCTTGCGCAAGTTATGCCAATATTGCAGAAGGAAGGACAACAAGTTTCGGTTGTTCACACGGAATGTAACGAAAGAGGATAATTATGGCTTTGGATCCGCGCTTGCATGCTGCAACGCAGACTGTTGGGGGCGCAGCCGCTATCGACGAGGGCCTGCGCGCCTATATGCTCCGCGTTTACAACTATATGTCGGCTGGCCTCGCGGTCACCGGCATCGTCGCATATTTCACTTCCCAATCGCCTGAGCTCATGGCGACCATTTACGGGACGCCGTTGTCCTGGGTCGTGATGCTGGCGCCGCTTGGCCTGGTATTATTCATGAGCGCCCGGATCAACAAAATGAGCGCCGCGAGCGCGCAGACGACATTCTGGGTCTTCAGCGCGCTGATGGGATTGTCATTGTCCTTTATCTTCCTGGTCTATACGGGCGCGTCGATCACACGGGTGTTCTTCATCACGACGTCGATGTTCGCCGGGATGAGCCTTTATGGCTACACCACCAAGCGCGACCTGTCGGGTATCGGTTCGTTCCTGATCATGGGTTTGATCGGGTTGATCGTCGCCAGCATCGTCAACATCTTTCTGCAGAGCAGTGCGATGCATTGGGCGATTTCGGTCATCGGCGTTCTGATCTTCGTCGGCCTTACCGCCTACGACACGCAGAAAATTCGGCGGATGTATTCCGAGGCAGATGGTGCCGAGACTGAGGCCAAAAAGTCGATCATGGGCGCGTTGACGCTCTATCTGGACTTTCTCAACATGTTCCTGTTCATGCTGCGCCTGTTTGGCAACCGCAACTAGAGCCGGAAAACAAGTTTAAATGAAACCGCCCGGGTTCGCCCGGGCGGTTTTTCGTTGTGGGGTCGCGAAACAGGTTTATTCGTCGAAGGTCGTGCAGGCGTCAATATAGCCTTGAACCGACATTCCCCAGATGAACCCGAGTTTGTGAGGATATCTAAAAAAGGAAACGCTATGCTCTTTGCTTTCGCGGAGAATGATGAAGGATGCAAGGGGATGCGAACCGGCGGGTGCCAATGCGGTGAGGTGCGGTATGAATGCGTAGGCGGCGTGTCGCCAATGGTGACAGGGTAAGGTCGGAGCAAACTCCACGCGGAAGACAGAAACTTGGACCATGCAATTGAGAGTAGTTCAGACTGCTCAGCGCTAGTTCCGGGCGCCAGGCGCATCTCGGGCATGGTTGTTCAGTCTTTCTTTTGTTTTCGCATCTTGGATCGCTTTATCTCGACGGTAAATGTGTGGCCTTTACTCGACACTCCTGAATCTGGATCAGGAGGTTGGGGGTTCGAATCCTCCCGGGCGCGCCAGATTTCTCTTTATATTCAATCTTCTAACATATGCTTAACAATCTATCCTGCTCTTGCAGGTCACTGGGATAACATCTGGGATAACCAATCACAAAAAAAGCGGTCGATGCTGAAGTGCCGCCCATCGCCACAGAAAGCCCTACACCCCAACCGAAATATGGATCAGTCATTGTCCTGTTTCCTCATATTCCCCAAGCGGCTTACGGACCGTCCGCAAGGTAAGGGGGCCGGGGTGTTTGGCATACCCCCCAGGGGCATTGCGGTTTCAGGGGGTCCCACGAGGTCAGCCCGAAAAACAAACGCGAGGCAATCGCACCATCCACGAAATAGTTACATACGCAATTAACTGGCCGCTGGAAGGCGCTGAGGCCGCGCTGGTACGTCTTGGCCTAATGGTATGCCCCAACTCCCAACCGGGAATCACAACGTTGCTGTACGCGGCTTGTAACGCGGTAATATAGTACCGCTAATATGGTGCCCGCCATAAGGGTCATGGGTATGGGTTACTACCCCGCCGCCGGCGCACACCATCGCGCGCGCGTGATGTGGTTCGTTCCCACCGGGAAAGCATGCTTATCTCTCGACACTGAAAAGACGGGGTGGGGGTGCCCGGCAGCGGGTCCCATGCGGTCGTGATTTCGGCCTACCCTTTACCCGTAAAATATAAGATTCCAGCATCCACCCGGAATGTCCGCTTTTAGGGGTAAAGCGGACGTCAATTCGGTGCGGTGATTACGGCTGCTTGTAGCCAACAGGAGACATTTTGCACGCCGCAATTTGGTACATCGCGATGCCGGTGTGGAAAGCCGGCAGTCAGCGGGGTAATTAAGCCATCCACTCCGCCAATTTCGACCACCTTC
>CAXMQC010000252.1:0-6936 GCA_964195285.1 Akkermansiaceae bacterium | reverse complement strand
TGGTATAGGGACGCTGGTGGCCGCGACCCACCCGAAAGTTACGTCAAGCGCGGGCATTGGAGAATTCGCAGCCCTCCACGGAGGCTCAGGTGTTGCGACGTTGATCGGCCAGGCAAAGAAGGTCGACGTCGTCAACGCTGCCCTTGCAAATGGCACACGCGGATATGCCGTAGACATGGAGCCGCAAGAAAAGGCCGAGGAAGAAGTAGCCGAACTGTCCGTCGATGAGACCGATGAGGCGAAATTGGCCAAGGACTGTGAGACAATCATCGAGCGAAATGAAGCCCTTGACGGTGAAAACATGGAAGCAGCCCCGGTCGAGGATGTAGAGGAAGAGCTGGTGGACGAAGTGGATGGCCCGATTGAGGCCAATAGCGATGACGCACCGGTAGAAACCATTCCCGACGAGGCGACGTTACCCAAGATAACAAACGCTTCAACGATCAATTAGAGCCTCTCAAGATTGATCGGCGCTGACTTCTTCTCTCTCTATCACCCAGGATTCCGCGGCCGCGGCCGCGCAATGTTCCTGCATCGCAGGCAGCGCATGAATGGCCTCGATATAGTCTTGCGCCAGTTCGTCTACCGCGATGCGGTAGCTGCGGAACCGGGATGCGACCGGCGCAAACATCGCGTCGGCGATCGAAAAATCGCCGAACAGAAAATTCCCACTCGCGCCAAACGCCTGTCTGCAATCGCGCCAAATCCGGCAAACCCGGTCAATGTCCGCCCGCACATCTTCTGCGATGGGGAGGCCCGGGCGATTAGCCCTGATATTCATCGGCAGAGCCCCTCTAAGGGCGGTGAATCCGGAATGCATTTCAGCGCTGACGGCCCGCGCCATGGCCCTGGCAGCCCGGTCCTCGGGCCACAAGCGGGCTTCGGGCGCCAATTCGGCGACATACTCGCAGATCGCCAGTGAATCCCAGATCGTGAAATCCCCATGGCGCAGAATCGGCACGCGGCCGGCCGGTGAATATTCACCGATGCGCGATGCGGTATCGGGCTGATCCAGTGCAATAACGATTTCATCGAACGCCAGGCCGGCGACGCGCATGGCAAGCCACGCCCTCAGCGACCATGACGAATAATTTCGGTTTCCGATAATCAATGTGAATTCCGGCATTACGATCTCCCTGCCCTTGCCGTTGCCCTGCCGGGCCCTGACGTTTAAATAGAGCGTCGCCGGATAGAATACCAAGGCGCGAGGAGAATATGAATGACCACCGATAGCCTGATCGAAGATAATGACGGCCCGACAATTCCGTTGATACCGGTCGGGCCCGACTCTTTGGAGATCGTGACTAAAAACCTGGCGCCGGGAACCGACGACTGGGTCAAGGCGACCGGTTACAGCGGCAAGCCGGGCGCCGTGCTGCTGCTTCCCGGCGATGAGCCTGGTCGCGTCGCCGGCGCGTGGGTGGGCGTCGAGAATGACGGCGACATTTGGTCGTGGGGCGGCGCAACGCAGGCCTTGCCGCCGGGTGCCTACAGGATCGACGGCGATCTGTCGCCCGATGCCGCCGGCCGGGCGGCTATGGGCTGGGCGCTGGGATCATACGCTTTCACACGCTACAAGCAGAGCGAACGGTCGGCGCGCGACCTGGTCTGGCCAAACGGCGCGGATCGGACCTACGTCACCGCGGCCGCGACCGCAACCAGCCTGGTGCGTGACCTGATCAACACGCCGGCCGCCGATATGGGGCCGGCCGACCTGGCGGAAGCCGCGCGGGAATTGGCCCGCGAGTTCGACGCCGACTTCACCGCGACCGTTGGCGACGAGTTGCTTGAGCGGAACTATCCGGCCATTCATGCGGTTGGCCGCGCCGCCGCTGTGGCGCCTCGGCTGATCGATATGAATTGGGGCGACGCGAATCATCCCAGGGTTACCCTGGTCGGCAAGGGCGTTTGTTTCGATACCGGCGGCCTGGACCTGAAGGGCAGCCGCGGCATGGCCTTGATGAAAAAAGACATGGGCGGCGCGGCCACGGCTTTGGGATTGGCGCGCATGATCATGATGGCTGGCCTGCCGGTGCGCCTTAGAGTATTGGTGCCCGCCGTGGAAAACAGCGTGTCGGGCAACGCCATGCGGCCGCGCGACATCCTGCAAACGCGCAAGGGGCTGACGGTGGAGATCGGCAATACCGACGCCGAGGGGCGGTTGGTTCTGGCCGACGCCCTGGCCGAGGCGATGGCCGACAAGCCCGATCTGGTGCTTGATTTCGCGACCCTGACCGGCGCCGCGCGCAGCGCCGTGGGAACCGGGATCGCGGCGATGTTCACCCCCGACGACGACCTTGCCGATGCCCTGTACCGCTGCGGCGTGGCGGAGGACGACCCGGTATGGCGCATGCCGCTGTGGAAACCTTATCGCCGCATCATCGACAGCAAGGTCGCCGATATCAACAACGCCGGCGATTCACCCTATGCCGGCGCCATTACGGCAGCGTTGTTCCTGGCCGAGTTCGTGGATGAGGACGTGCCCTGGGCGCATTTCGATATCATGGCCTGGAACCCAGCGGCCCGGCCCGGCCGGCCCGAGGGCGGCGAGGCGATGGCGATGCGCGCCGCCTTCGCGGCAATCAGGGACCGCTACGCGAGAGATTGACGGTCGCGCCGAAACCGGCAATTCGCCCTGTTTTTCCTTGTGCCCGCCCCGATCGAACCGTAATTTCGATGCAAGGCCGAAACATTAATCGGTGACCTGGATGGCAGTTACGGAACTCGATCCCCTGGATATCTGGCGACGTGCGATGGTCGCCAATGTGCGCCGAGACGCACCGGACCTGTCGGCCCGCCAGATGGCGGTGTTGTTGACTGTTTATATGACCGAGCCGCCGCATACGGTACGCGGGCTGGCCGAAATCCTGAAGGTAACCAAACCGGCCATAACCCGTGCCATTGATCGCCTCGGAGAGTTCGGGTTGGCGCGCCGCAAGACCGACCCGCGCGACCGCCGCTCGATCGTCGTCCATCGCACGGTCAAGGGGTCGGTTTATCTGGCCGAATTCGCCGAGGTCATTCACGACGCCACGCAAGAGCGCGCCCACGGCAAGGCCGGGGCAAGGAATGCCGCCGGCGCGGCACCTGACAAACAACCCAAAACGGCCGCAGCGGCGGCGAAAAAGACGGAATCGACCAGCAGCTAAAACCTTTTCCTTCCCTATGGAATCGCTCTGACGCGGAAGGTCAGGCGGCATCCGCCATGCTGGGTTTGGCATCCTCGATTCGCAGATAGACCATAAGCGCCAGCAACGTAATGGCGCCGAGGAACCCGAACACCACCCGGTAGGCGAAGCCGGGATCGGCGGCATCGGCGAACGTCTCGATGATGATGCCGGATACCCACTGCATCAGGAATACAGCGCCGATCGCCACCGAATTCTGGACCGTCAGGCCGCGGCCGACCAGATGTTCCGGAAAGATCGCCCTGGCATGCGCATGCAGGACCATCTGGTACGGCGCGACCAACCCGAACAGTATCAGCAACGCGGTCGCCTGCCAGAGTGGCGGGGTCGGCAGGACGGTCAGCAGTCCGAGAATCGCGATGGTCGCAACCGCCGCCGCGGCCACGATCCATTTCCGGGTATCGAATATCCTGTCGAGCGGACCCATTGCCATGACGCCCACGAGAATGGCGACATTGATCGCCAGCAGCACGTTGCCCCGTGCGATCGCATCCAACCCATGGACTTCGGTCAAATAGGGCCCGGCCCACAGCGCGCCGATCGTCATCAGCACGGGATAACCGACGAACTGCATGACGCTGACATACCACAACCGCTTTTCCCGCAGCACCTGGCCCAGACCGGCAACAACCTGGCGCGCGGTTTCCGGCTTGCGGGCGAGCGCCGGGTGGCCCGGCGGCGCATCGCGGATCACGGCGTAGAGCAAGATCGCCATGCCCACGGTGATCACCGCCGTGCCAATGAACGAGCCGCGCCAGCCGATCGCCTCGCTGGCGGCGGCCAGCGGCGTTGTCGCCAGCAGATTACCGACGCCACCGACGGAAAATATCAGTGCTGCAAGCGTGCCAAACCGGTCCTGGGGAAACCAGCGCGCGAAGACCACCATCGATCCCATCAGGCCCGCCGCGCAGCCAACCCCCATCAGGCCGCGCGCCACGGCAAGACTGCCCTCGCTATCGCCTATCGAAAAGATCAATGCGCCCAGTACGGCCAGCATCAGCAACGCCGGCATTACGATGCGTGGCCCGAACCGGTCCAGCAGCACGCCCGTGGGTACCTGCATCAGCGCGAAGGTCAGGAAGAAGGCGCCGGTAATCGCCCCCATCGATTCAGGCGATATGGACAGCTCGGCCATCAGTTCCGGCGCGATCACCGCATTGGCGGACCGGTAGAACTGGCTGGCCACATAACCGGTGCAAAGGGCCGCGACGATGACGATCCCGGCGCGCGGGGATATGGCGTCGGCCACGGTTAGATCATGGAACGTTGAGAATGACGCATTGCTATGACACCCGTTGCCTCATCCGCGGCGTTCCCGCACCCGTTTCCATTGTCTTCGCGTCAATAGCCGTCTTCGCGCCGGGCGATATTCGGCAGTGGTTGGCCGTTGCGGAATCGCAGGATGTTTTCGGCCACCGCCTGCGCCGCCGATTCCGGGAAGGGATCGCCGCCGGAATGCGGGGTGACGGTGATTTTCGGGTGGGTCCAGAACGGATGCCCGGCCGGCAGGGGTTCGGTGCGAAACACATCCAGCGTCGCCTGGCAGATCTGGCCCGATTCCAGCGCATCCAGCAGATCCTGTTCGACCAGTTGCACGCCGCGGCCGCAATTTATCAGGCTGGCGCCCGCCGGCATCTTTGCGAACAACGCGGCATCCAGGACGTCCTCGGTTTCCGGTGTCTTGGGCAGGACGGAAACCAGGATGTCGGAGCGCGCGGCGAGATCGCCGAGCTGGTCCGGCCCGTGGAACGAGTCGACGCCCTCGACCTGTTTCGGCGACCGCGACCAGCCGGCGAGCTGGAAGCCGATGGCCCGCAGCATCCCGGCCGCGGTGCTGCCCAGCACGCCGAGCCCCAGGATGCCGACGCGGCGCGTCCAGGCGGGTGGCGCGAAATATTCCTGCCAGACCCTTGCCTTCTGCTGTTCGGCGAAGCGCAGCTGATCCTTGTGATGGCGCATCACATGCAGCACGATATATTCCGCCACACCCGCGGTCAGCGAGGGCTCGACCATGCGCACTACCGGCAGGTCCGGCAAGTCGGGGTCGCCGAACAGATGGTCGACGCCGGCCGCCAGCGAGAAAATCACCTTCAGGTTCGGGAACTTCGCCAGCCCGCCGGCCGGCGGTTTCCAGCACAGCGCCATGTCGATCTCGGCTGGGTCGCCCGGCTCCTCCCAGACCCGGAAATCCAGATCGGGGATATGTTTTTTCAACGCCGGCCCCCACATTTTGGCAGGGTTGAGCGTCGAATAGAAAATCAGCGCCATAATGCGGGTTTCCTACATACTGACGACGCCGCTCTCCACCGCCTTCAACTCGAATGCCGCGGCCATCAGCGCCTGGGTATAGGGATCCTTGGGATTATCGAAGATCTCGTCGGCCGAGCCCTGCTCCACCACCTTGCCGGCACGCAGTACGATGACGTCGTCGGCCAGCGCGCGCACGACCTTCAAATCATGGCTGATGAACAGATAGGCCAGCTTGTGTTTTTCCTGGAGGTCGCGCAGCAAATCGACGATCTGCGCCTGGACCGACATATCCAGCGCCGAGGTCGGCTCGTCGAGCACGATGAAGCGGGGTTTCAGCACCAGGGCGCGGGCCACTGCGATGCGCTGGCGCTGGCCGCCGGAAAATTCATGCGGGTAGCGGTGCCGCCAGTCGGGATCGACGCCAACCTCTTCGAGCGCCTGGACGACCAGCTCGTCACGTTCGCCGCGGTCGCCGATGTTATGCACCGCCAGGCCCTCGGCGACGATCTCGGCGATCGACATGCGGGGGCTGAGACTGCCGTAGGGATCCTGGAACACGACCTGCATCTCGCGCCTCAGCGGGCGCATGTCGTTCGACTGCAGATCCTGGATATCGCGCCCGTCGAAGGCGATCGCGCCGCTGCTGCGCTCGAGCCGCAACAACGCCATGCCAAGGGTCGTCTTGCCCGACCCGGATTCGCCGACGACGCCCACCGTATGCCCCTCCCGTACGTGCAGCGTTACGCCGTCCACGGCACGTACATGATCGACGGTGCGGCGGAGTATGCCTTTCTTGATCGGGAACCAGACCTTCACATCCTCGCCCGACAACATGACCGCGGCATTCGCCGGTCCGGGCTTCTTGCGGCCCTTCGGCTCGGCCGCCAGCAGATGTTTGGTATAGGCATGCTGGGGATCCTCGAAGATGCTCTCGGTCTCGCCCTGCTCGACGATCTCGCCGTCGGTCATGACACAGACATGATCGGCCATGCGGCGCACGATGCCCAAATCGTGGGTAATGAACAGCATCGCCATGCCCAGCTTTTGCTGCAGCTCCTTCAGCAGTTTCAGGATCTGGGCCTGGATGGTGACGTCCAGCGCCGTGGTCTGCTCGTCGGCGATCAGCAGGTCCGGCTCGTTGGCCAGTGCCATGGCGATCATCACGCGCTGGCGCTGGCCGCCGGACAGTTCATGGGGATAGGCGGTGAGGCGCTGTTCGGCGTTACGGATGCCGACCAGGTCCAGCAGCTCCAGCACCCGGGCGCGGGCCTGAGCCGGGTTCATGCCCTTATGTACGTACAGCACCTCGGACACCTGCTTCTCGATATTGTGCAGCGGGTTCAGTGAGGTCATCGGCTCCTGGAAGATCATGGCGATCTCGTTGCCGCGCACATGGCGCATTTCGCTGTCGTGGGCGCCGACCAGTTCCTGGCCGCGAAACTTGATGGCGCCGTTGGGGTGGCGCGCCAACGGGTACGGCAGAAGCTGCAGCACGCTG
>CAXMQC010000251.1:0-8121 GCA_964195285.1 Akkermansiaceae bacterium | reverse complement strand
CCAACTGGCGCATGTCGCTACTCACCATCATCGTCTTTCCCGTGGCGGCCATTATTGTAACCAGGCTGGGACGGCGGATGCGCCGCGTGGTGCGGTCGACCCAGGCGGAGTACGGACAGTTGACCAGCTTCCTCGACGACGTTCTGAAGGGTATCCGGCAAGTCAAGGCCTACGGCATGGAGCGACATGAGACGGAACGCTCCAACGGCCTGTTTCTGAAACTCAAAGGTCTGTATTTCAAAGCCGTGAAAACGCGCGCGCGCGCCGTACCGATGCTGGAGGCGCTGGGCGGGCTGGTCTTTGCCGGAATCCTGGCCTATGGCGGCTATCAGGCGGCCCGCGGCCAGATAACCGTGGGCTCGTTCATGGCCTTTTTCGCCGCCATGCTGATGGCCTATCAGCCGATGCGGCGGATCGCCAATCTCAATATCGGCCTGCAGGCGGGGCTGGCGGCGGCTGAGCGGGTATTCCATATCGTCGATTACCGCCGCACGATTAACCAGTCACCGGAAGCCGGCCCGCTCGCCATCAACGGCGGGCATGTACGGCTGGAAAGCGTTGATTTTTCATATAGCGACGATATCCCGACGCTGGTCGACGTTACGTTGGAGGCACCACCGGGCAAGGTGGTGGCGCTGGTCGGTCCGTCCGGCGCCGGCAAGTCGACGGTTCTGAATCTCATTCCCCGGTTTTACGACGTGGAAAATGGCGCGGTAACCATCGACGGACAGGATATCAGGGATGCGACGCTGGAGTCGGTCCGCGACGCGGTCGGGTTGGTGTCCCAGGACTCCATGCTGTTCGACGACACGGTACGGGCCAACATCGCCTATGGCCGGCTGGACGCGACCGAGGACGAGATCATCGCGGCCGCCAAGGCGGCTGCCGCGGACGGCTTTATCCGCCGACTGCCCGGTGGATACGATACCGTGGTCGGCGAGCGCGGCGTGATCCTGTCCGGCGGCCAGCGACAGCGCCTGTCGATCGCGCGCGCCATGCTGAAGAACGCGCCGATTCTGCTGCTGGACGAGGCCACATCGGCGTTGGATACGGAATCGGAGCGCAAGGTACAGGCGGCGCTGAAACGCCTGATGGAAGGCCGCACCACCATCGTCATCGCGCATCGGCTGTCGACCGTTGTGGATGCGGACATCATCTATGTATTCGACCGCGGACATGTCGTCGAGATGGGCAACCATGCGGAATTGTCGACGAGTGGCGGCCTCTACGCCCGTCTGAACCAGATGCAATTCAGCGACGAAGCCCTCGCAGAAACCGCGGCCGAATCCGCGGAATGACGCGACCGTGAAAAAGATTCTGCAAAGCGATCTGGTGATGGCATTGGCCTGTTTTATCGGCGCCCTGTACATCAGGTTTGTGCATTGGTCGGGCCGCTGGAGTATCGAGCGCGAAGATATACCGGAATCATTCCTCAAGGCCGGCAAACCCTTCATCCTTTCCTTCTGGCACGGGCGGCTGATGATGATGCCCTATTGCTGGCGACGGACCGACTTGACCAACATGCTGATATCGGGCCATAGGGACGGCAGGCTGATTTCGCAGACGGTGAAACATTTCGATATAGATTCGGTGGTGGGTTCGGCCAGCAAGGGCGGCGCCCAGGCGACGCGCCGGCTGATCAAACTGATGCGCGAGGGTGGCGTCGTCGGTATCACGCCCGATGGGCCGCGCGGGCCACGCATGCGGGTCAGCGAAGGCACCATCGCCCTGGCCCGCCTGTCGGGCGCGCCGATCATACCAACGACCTATTCGGCGTCGCGCCGCCGCATCATGGGAAGCTGGGACCGTTTCGTCCTCGCCCTGCCCTTTTCGCGGGGCGTATTCCTGTGGGGCAGTCCGATCGAGGTACCCCGCAACGCCGATCGCGCGATGCTGGAAGCCAAACGCCTCGAAGTCGAGGACGACATGAACGCGCTGGCCGATCGCGCCGACGCGGTGATGGGCCAGCCCCGCGTGGAGCCCGATCCGCCCATGGCGGCTGCCGGCCCGGCGCGGGCCTGAAAGGCTGGATTTACGGCATGAGCGGCATAGCCATTTATCGCGGCCTGACCATTGTCGCGGAACCGCTGGTGCGGCTCTATCTGGGCCTGCGCGCACGGCGCGGCAAGGAAGACCCCCTGCGCATCGCCGAGCGGCGTGGTATCGCCTCGGTAACGCGCCCTGTTGGCCCATTGATCTGGCTGCATGCGGCCAGTGTCGGCGAGGCGCAATCGGCGCTGGCTCTGATCGGCCGATTGCTGACGATGCGCAGCGATGTGACCGTGCTGGTGACCAGCGGCACTGTAACCTCGGCCAGCATGCTTGAACAGCGGCTCCCCGACCGCGCCATTCACCAATATATCCCGGCCGATCTGCACCGCTGGGTGAGCCGGTTCCTCGATCACTGGCGGCCGGAAATGGCGCTCTTTGTGGAATCGGAACTCTGGCCCAATCTGGTGCTGGAGACGGCGGCGCGAAACTGCCCCCTGATCCTGGTCAACGGACGGCTTTCGGCGCGTTCCTTCGAGCGTTGGCGCAAGGCACCCGGCCTGTCGCGCCCGCTGCTGCAAAGCTTCTCGCTCTGCCTCGGCCAGACCGACCGCGACCGGGAACTTTTCGCCATCCTCGGCGCGGCGCGAAGCGAATATCTGGGCAATCTGAAATATTCCGCCGAACCGCTACCCGTTGACGAGGCGACATTGGCGGCCATCCGGGCAGAGATCGGCGACCGGCCCTTCTGGCTGGCCGCCAGCACGCATCCGGGCGAGGAAAAACTTGCCGCCGCCGTGCACGAGGCGCTCACGGACGCTCATCCCGACCTGCTGACGATCATCGTGCCGCGCCACCCGAACCGGGGCGACGGGATCGAGGCAATGCTGGGCGAAAACTTTTCCGTGCACCGCCGCGGCAAGGGCGAGGTACCGGACCGCAAATGCGACCTCTTCCTGGCCGACACGCTGGGCGAGCTGGGCCTGTTCTACCGGCTGGCGGAGATCGCCTTCATCGGCGGCAGCACCGGCAGCCTGGGCGGCCATAACCCGCTCGAAGCGGCGCAGCTGGACTGCGCGGTGATCTACGGGCCGGACATGGCCAATTTCCGGGTCGTCGCCGCCGATCTGGCGGCGGCCGAGGCCGCCCTGACTTTCGCGGATGAGGCCGGATTGATCCAGGCCGTTGCACGGCTGCTGGCGGACCGCGATGAATGCAGGCGCATGGCGAAAGCCGCGCGCAAGGTGTCGATCGAAAACGCCGACGCACTGGAACGGATCACCGGCGCGCTGGCACCCTTCGTCGACGCGCTGCCGGGACATAGTAATACCAATGCTCGCTGATAATGACCCATTTGATGGCACGCGGCGGCCGGGATCCCTTGACCGCTCGCTGCGTTGCGGTACGCTTGTGGTGAGCAACACCACGGCGCGAACCGCGCCTGACGATCGGTCAAGGGATCCCGGTCAAATGGGTCATTATCAACGAGCATTGGTATAATCCATGCGCGCGCCAGCTTTCTGGTCCAGTTCGTCGGCACTATCCACCGTTCTAATACCGCTGGGCGCCGTTTATGCGGCGGCGGGCAGGCTGCGGCGCATGGCGGTGAGCCCGCAACGGGCGGCCGTGCCGGTTATCTGCGTCGGCAATCTGGTGGCCGGCGGGGCCGGCAAGACACCGGTCGCACAGGCGATTGCCCGCCACATGATCGCCCAGGGCGTCGAAGTTCATTTTCTCAGCCTCGGCTATGGTGGGAAGCTGAAAGGGCCGGTGCGGGTCGTACCCGGCATCCATGACGCCGCCGAGGTCGGCGACGAACCGTTGTTGCTGGCGGGGACGGCCCCTTGCTGGGTGGCCGCCGACCGGGTCGCCGGCGCGAAGGCAGCCGCGGCCGAGGGCGCGCAGATCATCGTCATAGATGACGGCCACCAGAACCCGAGCCTGGTAAAATCGGCCTCCATCGTCGTTGTCGATGGCGAATCCGGCTATGGCAACGGCCGCATCATCCCGGCCGGACCGCTGCGCGAACCGGTCGCCGAAGGCTTGGCACGCGCCGACGCGGTGGTAATCCTGGGCGAGGACCGGGCGGGGGTGGCGCAAACAGTGCCGCAAGGAATGCCGGTGTTGCAGGGACATTTGGCGCCGACGGAAGAATCGCACGCGCTGAATGGCGAGTCGGTTTTGGCCTTCGCGGGGATCGGGCGGCCGGAGAAGTTCTTCGACACGGTCCGCGCGCTGGGCTGCAATCTGGTCGAGCAGAGAGATTTCCCGGACCACCATCCCTATAGCTACGCACAGGCGAAGGAGATCATCGACGACGCCTGGTCGATGGGCGCCCTGCCGGTGACCACCGCCAAGGACGCAGTGCGACTGCCCGCCGATCTGAGGGCGCCGGTCATGGTGGTGGAGGTCGAAGTCGTGTGGCGGGAGCCGCAAATGCTCGACCGGATATTGCTGGAGGCGCTGCGCGATGGCTGATCGTACGCCGCTGCAACGCAAGCTGATCCGCTGGTTCGCCCATCCGCCGCAGGCGCTCGGCGCCTGGATGCTCTATGGGTTGCTGGCGATACTGCCGCTCGATCGGACCTCCACGCTGGGCAGCCTGCTGCTGCGCGCTATCGGTCCGCGCATGAAGGCCGACCGCATCGCAAGGGGCAATCTGGAACGCGTATTCCCTGAAAAAACGCCGGCGGAATACGACCAAATCATGGGCGGGGTCTGGCATAATCTCGGCTGTATGCTCGGCGAATGGCCGCATCTGGCCGATCTGGACGACGCCGGCCGGATCGAGGTCGTGGGCGGCGAAATCCTCGGCGAGTTGCGCGACAAGGGCGGGCCGGCGATTCTGATCGCGGGGCATTACGGCAGTTGGGAAGCCGCCGGCCATACCCTCAACCGGCTCGGCAAGCCGCTGACGGTCATCTACCGGCCGGCCCAGAACCGCTGGGTCAACAAGCTGGTTTTGTGGGCGCGCCGGGATTACAACACGACGCCGCTGGCCAAGGGGCGCGAGGCCGCCGTCGGCGCCGTGGAGACCCTGAAACACGGCGACTGGATCGGCGTCCTGTTCGACCAGAAACTGAACGAAGGCGTGCCGATACCGTTTTTCGGTCGCGACGCCATGACCTCGCCGCTGCCGGCGCGTCTGGCTTTGGCCTTCCGCTGTCCGCTGGTCCCGACCAGAACCGAACGCCTGAATGGCAGCCATTTCCGCCTGACCATCTATCCGCCGCTGGAATTGCCTAAATCCGGCGACCGGACCGAGGATATCGCCGTCTTGATGCGGCGGATGAACTTCCTGCTTGAAGGCTGGATTCGCGAGCGACCCGAACAGTGGTTCTGGGTCCATAAACGCTGGCCGGACTAGCCCCTATGCCGCCACGACGCCTGCTGATTATCCGTAACCCGGTCGCCGGCCAGCGCCGGATGCGGGACTACAATCGGGCGCTGGGCTTGCTTGAGGGCGCCGGTTGCGCAGTAACCGTCGCCGAGACCGCGGCGCCCGGTAACGCGGTGCGACTGGCGCGCGAGGCCGACCTGGCCGCCTTCGATGTCGTCGTGGCGGCGGGCGGCGACGGCACCATCAACGAAGTGGTGAACGGGCTTGCCGGACGGGCGCTGCCGCTTGGCGTCATCCCGCTGGGCACCTCGAACGTATTGGCCCATGAGATCGGCGTCGGCTCGGACATCGGCCGGGCGGCAGACACCATCCTGTCGGGCCGCCGCCAGCCGGTCGCCGCGGCGGTTGCCGGAGGGCGTTACTGCTGTCTGATGGTCAGCGCCGGCTACGACGCGCGCGCCATCACGCGGGTCCGCCCCGCCATCAAGCGCCTGATCGGCGAGGCCGCCTATTACGTCGCCGGGCTGGAAGAAGTGATCGCGGGGCCGCGGCGCATGCTGGCGGTGGAGATCGACGGCGAGCCCGTCGAGGCGGCATCGGTGATTGTCATGAACGGCCGGCTCTACGGCGGCAAATTTATCTGCGCGCCGGACGCCGACATGCGCGAGGCGTCGTTCCAGGTCGTATTGTTGACCCGGACCGGACGCTGGAATCTACTCCGCTATGGGATGGCGCTGGTCGCCAATCGCCTGCACCGGCTGGCCGACGTCCGCATCGTTCAGGCAACAAGCGTTCGCATCCACGCGCCAGCGGGCGAGGCCTGCCAAAGCGACGGCGACCTGATCGGCCAGGCCCCGCTGGATATCCACGCCGAGGCGAATGCAGTGGAAATCCTGTTCCCGGCGGACTGATACCAAGGAGCGTTGATAAAAACCCATTTGACCGGTTACCCTTGTCCGCTGGTCAGGCGTGGTTCGCGCCGTGGCGCGCGCACCACAAGCGGGCCACAACGCAGCCAGCGGTCAAGGGAAACCGGCCTCCGGTGGGGCTTCGCGGCCCGCCGGGTGCGTTGCGGGGGTGCATCGCGCTTCGAGCCGCGCCTGCCCGGGCGGGCCGCGAAGTCCCATCAAATGAGTCATTATCAACGCTCCTTGGTATTAGTCGCACCGCGTCTCAATGGATGGCGAGCAGAGTCGTGATCAGCCAGATACCGATCACTTGCCAGACGATGACCTCGGCGCCGACGATGTAGCGCATGAAACGGGGCGCCACCCGGCGGTACTGGAAATACAGGGCGCCGCCGGTCAGCACATAGAGGACGACCAGCCAGGGAACCTCGGGTAGAAAAACGACAGGCGCGGCATACCCGTACAGCAGCAGCCAAATCGCGTTGCTGAAGGCGGTGCGCCCGCCGCCTTCCATTAAGGCCAGAATGACGACGATCGAGAAGGACGCCGCGGCGATGCCGATCAGGGTTTCCTTGACGTAAGTATCTGTAATGGTTCGTTCTTCCATTCTTCTGCCTTTCCCCTCAATCCAGATGGAACAGCTTGCGCGGGAAGTCGGCGAAGGTCCGCGCGCCGGCCTCGGTCACAGCGAAGGATTCGCTGATGACCAGGCCGTAATCCTCCATCCACAAGGCCGGGATGCAGTGGAAGGTCATGTTGGGCTCCAGTACCGTGCGGTCGCCCTTGCGCATGCTGCAGGTCAGCTCGCCCCAGGTCGGCGGGTAGCCGATGCCGACCGGATAGCCGATGCGCGAATCCTTCTCGATGCCGTGGCGTGAGACAACGGCGGTCCAGACGGCGGCCAAATCCTCCAGCACGACGCCCGGTTTGACCGCGTCGAGCACCGCGTTCAGCCCCTCGGCGATGACCGCCGCCAGATCGAGCATCGCCTGCGGCGGCTTGCCGAGCCACAGGCAGCGCGACAGCGGCGCGTGATAGCGATGGCGGCAGCCGCCGAGCTCGACATAGAACATCTCGTTCTCGGCCAGCGGCGCGGAGGTCCAGCTTAGATGCGGGGCCGAACAATATTCGCCGGCCATGGCGTTGGGCGGCTTGCAGGTGAAGGTGCCGCCATGGTCCGGCGTGCCGGTGGTGGTGGTGCGGTAGAGCTCTGAAATCGCATCGCATTGGCGCACTCCGGGCCGGGCCGCATCGAAGGTCGCCCGCATGGCCCGGCCCGCGATTTCGCCGGCCTGCATCAGATACTCGATCTCGCGGTCCGATTTCTTCATGCGCAGCCAGTTGACCGCCAGGAAGGCGTCGCTGAAGGTCGCGTCGGGCAGGCCGGCGGTGAGGATCGCATGCCAGCGCGCGGTGTAATAATAATCGTCCATCTCGACGCCGATTCGCTGGGCGCCCCAGCCACGGGATTTCACGACCTCCACCAGGAATTCCATCGGGTGGCGTTCGCCCGATCCGACAAACTCGTCGCCATAGGGGATGATGTGGTCGTGGCTCATGAAGACGGTGAATTTGGCGCCGACCGCATCCATGGCCCGGCCGACCCACAGCGGCTGATCCAGGTCCGGGGCGACGACAACCATCTGCGGGGTGTAGAACGACCAGCCGTCATAGCCGGTCAGCCAGAACTGGTTGGCCGGGCTGGCGACCAGCAGCACATCGACGCCGATCTCCGCCATCTTCGCCTTGGTGCGGGCCACCCTGCCCGCAAATTCCGCGTCGTCGAACAGCTTCACCGTGGTCTCCCCCAGGACGGTTGTCGTTCAAACAGTTATAGGGGGGCGGCGCGCGCCCCGGCAAGGTTGGCCGAGTGGCCCATCCTTC
>CAXMQC010000250.1:0-6734 GCA_964195285.1 Akkermansiaceae bacterium | reverse complement strand
GCTCGGAGAGGGCGTCTTCGAACTTCATTTTCCTGATGTTGTCGGGAATTTGCGCGTCGGTCATGGGTCCTCCTGTGGCGGGGCGGAGTGTACTTCCAAGCAAGCTGAATACCAAGCCCGGTAAACCGAAAATAATCGGTGCGGTCAGGCCTGCATCAACGTCTTTACATGGACGGCCGCCGAACGGGCCAGCGCGGCCAGGTCGTAACCGCCTTCCAGCGTCGAGACAATGCGGCCCTCGCAATGTTCGTCGGCGATTTTCATCAGCCTGCGAGTGGCCCAGACGTAATCGTCTTCGGTCAGCCGCAGCGACGCCAAGGGGTCGGCCTCGTGGGCGTCGAAACCCGCCGAGATCAGCAGGAACTCCGGTTCGAAATCGGCCAATGCCGGCAGGATGACACCGTCCCAGACCTGCCGGAACTCCTGGCTGCCGGACCCCGCCGCCAGCGGTGCGTTGACGATATTGCCGGTCGCCCCGCGCTCCGCCGCGCTGCCGGTGCCCGGATAGAAGGGAAACTGGTGCGATGAGCCGAAAAACAGGTTTTCGTCGTCCCAGAACATGGCCTGGGTACCGTTACCGTGATGCACGTCGAAATCGACCACGGCAATACGCGTCAAGCCATGGGCTTCGCGCGCCTGCAAGGCGCCCACCGCGACATTGTTAAAAATGCAAAAACCCATGGGTCGCGTCTGCTCGGCATGGTGACCGGGCGGGCGCACCGCGCAGAAGGCGTTCGTGGCATCACCCGCCATCACCGCATCGACCGCCGCGCAGACTGCACCCGACGCCCGCAATCCCGCCTCGCCCGAGGCTGGACAGGCGGCAGTGTCGGGATCCAGCTGCACCCGCCCCGATTTCGGGATCGCCGCCAGTATCTGGTCGACATATTCGCGTGGATGTACGCGGCCGACCTGGTCCAGTTCCGCCATCGGCGCCTCGTGCCGGTCCAGCCCGTTGAAGGTATCCGCCTTCAAGGCTTCCATAACCGCCCTCAGCCGGTCCGGGGACTCCGGATGGCCCGCGCCCATATCATGTTCGATGCATTTCGGGTGTGAATAGAGGATCGTTGTCATCGATTTTTCGCCTTGCCTGCCAAGGTTTAAACCATAACAGTCCTGGGCAAAATTCCAAATGCCCCGGCCGAACTTGTTTGAAACCAATGAAATACAATGTAAACTCTGTAGTGTTGCCCAAATTTCGGGCAATAGGCGATTTCGGGTCGAGGGAAAGGATTACGCCATGCGCCTGGTAATATGTCGGGCAGCCTGTGCTGGCGCCGTTATGGCGGCGTTCGGTCTATTGCCTGTCGGCCCAACGGCCGCCCAGGGCCGGGCGACCCAGGTGGAGGTCGACGCGGTGATCGAGGAACCGCTCAGCCAGACCATGCCGGTCATTGGCCGTTTCGTGACGCGCCAGTCCGGCCCGGTTGCCGCGCTTATCAACGGCCCGGTCGAGGAAATCCTCGTCGATGTCGGCGACCGGGTGGCGAAAGGCGACGTCCTGGTGCGCCTTTCTACTGACGTGACCGTGGAAATTCGAAATTTGCGCGAGGCGGAACTGAACGAAAAGAAGGCCGCGGCGGGTTCCGCACGGGCCCAGTTGCGGCTTGCCAGGCAGGAACTGAGCCGCCTCGAGAATCTGAAGAAATCGGCGGCCTTCAGCCTGGCCAGGTATGATGACAAGCGTGCCGAAGTTGCCCGCTATAAGAGCAGCGTCGCCGAAGCGGATGCGGCGGTCGCCAGCGCCATGGCCAATCTGCAACTGGCCGAGCTGAATATGAGACGGTCCGAAATCAGGGCGCCCTATAATGGCGTTGTGGTTGCACGCCAGGCGGTAGCCGGCGCCTATATCAATACCGGCGCGTCGGTCGTCAACCTGGTCAATGACGAGGATATGGAAATCGAGGCAGACGTGCCGGCCGACCGGCTGGCCGGGCTGGCGCCGGGCCGCGCTGTCAAAGCGACGCTGGACAGCGGCCGCAACGTGATGGCCGTGGTTCGTAGCGTTATTCCAACCGAAAACGCTCTGACGCGTACGCGCCCGGTGCGCTTCACGCCACAACTCGCCGGCGACAAAAGTCCGCAATTCGCCACCGACCAGAGCGTCACCGTGCTGCTGCCGCTGGGTGAGATGCGCACGATCGTGTCGGTTCACAAGGATGCGGTGATTGCGCGCGGCTTGGGCTACATCGTCTATGTGGTCGAGGTAGGCAAGTCCCAGCTCAGGCAGATTGAAATCGGCGAGTCCGTCGGCGCACGCCTCGAGGTGATATCCGGCCTGGCGCCCGGCGACCTTGTCGTTACCCGCGGCAACGAACGGCTTCGCCCCAGCCAGGACGTGACCTACAAAGGCATGCCGGGCGGAGATGGATAGGGATAGGTCATGAACCTGATCCGCCAATCCATCCAGCGGCCGACCGCGGTTATGGCCGCGGTCATCATGGCGCTGCTGTTCGGTTGGATCGCGCTGCAGACCATCCCGATCCAGCTGGCGCCTGATGTCAGCCGGCCGCTTATCCGTGTCACAACAAACTGGTCCGGTGCCGCTCCGGCCGAAGTCGAACGCGAGATTCTCAACCCACAGGAAGAGGCGCTTAAGGGCCTGGAGGGCCTGGAGAGCATGGAGGGGGCGGCCCAGGACGGGCGGGCCCGGGTAACCCTGGAATTCTCGGTCGACCAGGATATGGACAAGGCGCTGCTGCTGGTCGCCAACCGGCTGGACCGGGTCAACGGCTATCCGGACGAAGCCGACGAACCGACGCTGGATACCGCGGGTTCCGAGGATAACCCAATCGCCTGGTTCCGGGTCATCCAACAAGAAGGAAACCAGCGCCCTATCCATACTTACGGCAAAATTACGGAAGACCTGATCCAGGAGCGGCTGGAACGGGTTCGCGGCGTTGGCGGCGTAAATATTTATGGCGGCAGCAAACAGGAAATGCGGATCATCGTAGACCCGGCGCGCATGGCGCGATACGGCCTGACTGTTTCCACCGTTGTCGACCGGCTGCGTGCGGCCAACTCCTCGATCAGCGGCGGCGACGTCGAGGAAGGCAAGCGGCGCTACATCGTGCGCACCGATGCCGAATTCGAAACGCCCGAACAGGTTGCGGCTGTCAATCTGCGCGCCGGGCAGGATCTCGAGACCGGCCGCGTCGCCCGGGTTACGGTGGGCGACATCGGCACTGTCGTGTTCGACTATTCCAAGCCGACTGCGACGATCCGCGCCAACGGACGTCCGGCCATGGGCCTGTCGGTGACCCGCGAGATCGGCGCCAATGTCATCGAAACCATGGACGGCATCCGCAATGCGGTGGACGAGCTGAATGCCGGCCCGCTACCCGCGGTCAGGCTGGAGATCGAACAGGTGTATGACGAGACCGTCTACATCAACTCGGCCATCGATCTGGTGATCAAGAACATCTGGATAGGTGGCCTGTTGGCGGTTGGCATCCTGCTCTTGTTCCTGCGGTCGGGCCGCGCCACGCTGGTTGTCGCGCTGGCAATCCCGGTCTCGGTCGTCGCGTCCTTCGTCGCCATGGCGATGCTGGGGCGCTCACTGAACGTGGTCTCGCTGGCCGGCATCGCCTTCGCCGTCGGCATGGTGGTGGATGCCGCCATCGTGGTGCTGGAGAATATCTACCGCCTGCGCCAGCAGGGCCGTCCGGCCCTGCAGGCGGCGTTCGAAGGCGCCAGACAGGTCTGGGGCGCGATCCTGGTATCGGCGTTGACCACCGTCATGGTGTTCATCCCGATCATGGTAATGAAGCTGGAAGTCGGTCAGCTGTTTCGCGATATCGCGGTGGCGATCTCGGTGGCGGTGGTGCTGTCGCTGATCGTCTCGGTTACCGTCATACCGGCACTGGCCCAGCGGCTGTTGCGCAACTCGGTCAGCCAGCCCGGCGCCGGCCTCAGGCTGCCGATTGTCGACCACTTCGCGCGCGCCTTCATGGCGGCTCTGCTGGGATTGACGCGCGCCGTGGTCCGTTTCAAGCTGTTGGCACTTTGCATCGTGGCGCTGGTGACTTCGGTAACCGTGGCCGGAACCTGGTACTTCGTGCCGCCGCTGGAATATCTGCCCGAGGGCAACCGCAATTTCGTCTTCGGTATCATCCTGCCACCGCCTGGTTACAACCTCGAAACCACGACCGGCATCGCCCAGCGTACGGAGGATGCCGTGCGGCCCCACTGGGCATCCGAGACCGGGCCGGAATCGGCCGACGGCGAGCCGCCCAAGATGGGGTCGTTCTTCTTCGTGGCGTTGCGGTCGCGAACCTTCATGGGCGCCAACAGTGTCGATCCGATGCGGACCAAGGAACTGATTCCGGTCATTCGCAAGCCGGTGTTCAAGGAACCCGGTACCTTTGCCGTGGTCCGCCAACCCTCGATCTTCGGCCGCGGCATCGGTGGGACGCGCTCTGTCGATCTGGACGTAGTGGGCGGCGACCTCGAAACAATCCTGGGCGTCGCCCAGCGCACTTTCGGTCTGGTCAGCACCGCAATGCCGCGCGAGGCCGGCAATCAGGTTCGGCCGCGCCCCGGCCTGGAACTCGGCGCCCCCGAAATCCGCGTCCTGCCCGACCCGCTGCGTTTGGCCGACAATGGCGTTAGCGCCCGTGAACTTGGCCTCACCGTCGACGCCTTCAATGACGGGCTCAGGGTGGCCGAGATCACGGTGGATGGCGAGCGCATAAACCTGATGCTGATGGGGCCGGAGGACAATGTCACCGAAACCCAGGGGATCGCCGCCCTGCCGGTAGTGACCCGGTCCGGCGCAATTCTGCCGGCGAGTTCGCTGGCCGACATAGTAGTCACGGCCGGGCCGACCGAAATTCGCCATATGGAGCGCAGCCGGACGGTCACGCTGCAGATAACACCCGCGCCCGCGGTGGCGCTGAGCGACGCGTTGGGCGTGCTGCAAAGCCAGGTAATCGACCCGCTTTACGCCGCAGGATTGCCGCCGGGCGTACAATTGCGCATGTCGGGCACGGCGGACAAGCTGGCCGCGACCTGGGGCGAAATGCAGCTCGATCTGCTGATCGCCCTGGCCATCGTCTATCTGGTCATGGCGGTGCTGTTCGAAAGTTTTGTCTATCCGCTGATCATCATATTGTCGGTGCCGCTGGCGACGGCGGGCGGGGTCATGGGGCTGCAGATACTGGGCCTCTTTCATTTCCAGGCGTTGGACATGCTGACGCTGCTTGGCTCCGTCATCCTGGTCGGCATTGTGGTGAACAATGCGATCCTGCTGGTCCACCAGACCCTCTACCAGATTCGCGAAGAAGGCATGGACTATGGCGATTCTATCGTCGAGGCCACGCGTAACCGGGTACGGCCGATCTTCATGTCGACGCTCACCAGCGTTTTCGGCATGCTGCCGCTAGTGCTTTTCCCCGGCGCGGGGTCTGAAATTTATCGCGGGCTTGGCTCGGTGGTGGTCGGCGGCCTTTCGCTGTCGGCGCTGCTGACGCTTACTATTATTCCGCCGTTGCTCAGCCTGTTCGTCGGCATGCTGGAAGGCGCGAGCAGCAGCGATGATATGGTCGGCGGCGAGCATCCGGTCGAGCTTCCCAAGGCAGCGGAATAGCAACGGGTAGGGGCCCTTCCAACTGGCAAATTATCTAGCGATTGCTTGTGGGTAGCGATTTGCAGTATGCTAATACATGCAATCCTAATATTATAGAAGCCGGAGCGGCGACGATGCCGTCCCGGGAACCAGCGACGGGCCGGAACCAATATGGAAATGGAAGTTGACGACCTGAGGGCGAACGCTCAAAAGGCGAGCGAGCTGCTCAAGGCCATGAGCAACGAAAAAAGGCTGATGATCCTGTGCTATCTCGCGGGCGGCGAGAAGGCCGTCGGCGAGATGGAAAAGCTTGTCGGGCTCAGCCAGTCGGCCTTGTCCCAGCACCTTGCGCGTCTGCGCCGTGACGGGCTGGTCAAAACGCGCCGCGCCTCGCAGACAATCTACTATTCCCTTGCCGGTGGCGAAGCGCAGGCCATTATGGAAACGCTGTATGGTATTTATTGCGGCGTGCCAAAGGCAAAGGCCGCTGAAGGCTAGCGCATAATTCGGTTATACCAAGGTGCCATTCCCTATGACCCGTAGCGCTCGCGCAGGATGTTTTTCTGGACCTTGCCCATGACGTTGCGGGGCAATTCATCGACGAAATGGACCTGTTTGGGCACCTTGTAGCCGGCCAACCGTTGCTTCAGCCTGGCAACGATGTCCTCGGCCGCGGGCGGATCCCCCGCCGGCTTCACCGCCGCGATCACGCGTTCGCCGAAATCCACGTCGGGCACCCCGACCACGGCCGATTCGACGATCCCGTCCATGGCGTCCAGTTCTTCCTCGATTTACTTCGGATACACATTGTAGCCGCCGGTGATAATCAGGTCCTTTGAGCGGCCGACCAGATACAGGAATCCGGTCTCGTCGGCGCGCGCCATGTCGCCGGTGATGAAGAATCCGTCCGGCCGGAATTCCGCGTTGGTTTTCTCGGGCATCCGCCAGTAGCCCTTGAAAACGTTGGGGCCGCGCACTTCCAGCATGCCGGTCTCGCCGGCCGGCAGTTCCTCGCCATCCTCTCCGACGACCCGCAGTTCGATGCCGGCCAGCGGTTTGCCGATGCTGCCCGGGATGCGGCCGTCCTCGCCCTCCAGCAGGTTCGAGGAACTCATGACGGTCTCCGTCATGCCGTAGCGTTCCAGGATCCGGTGGCCGGTGCGTTTGT
>CAXMQC010000249.1:0-7227 GCA_964195285.1 Akkermansiaceae bacterium | reverse complement strand
GGTTTTTTATACCGGCTATTTTGCCGTCGTCGGGGTTTAACCCGGATATTCCGCCACCGCCTGCAGAAACTGGCGAATCTTGTCGGGGCTCTTGACGCCAGGCTTGTCCTCGACACCCGACGAGGTGTCGACATAACGCGCGCCCGACAGGCGCATGGCCTCGGCGACGTTATCACCGTTCAGCCCACCGGCCAGCATCCAGGGCAGTGGGAAGTCCCAGTCCTTCAGCAGCAGCCAATCGAAGGCCAGCGCATTACCGCCGGGCAGCGCGTTTTTCATCTCTTTCGGCGGCCTGGCGTCGAACATCAGCCAGTCGGCCACATCGTACCAGTCAGGCGCCGGCTCCAGATCGGCCGCGGTGGCCACCTTGATCACCTTCATGACCTTGAGGCCGGTCCGCGCGCGCATTCCGGCCACGCGTTCGGGCGATTCGCTGCCGTGAAGCTGCAGCATGTCCAGCGGCACGCTCGACAGCACGGCGTCGATGGCAGCGTCATCGGCGTCGACGAACAAGCCGACCTTTCCGACAGCGGCCGGCGCCAACGCCGCCAGTTCCGCCGCCTGGCCGGGCGTGATCGCGCGCGGGCTGGGCGGGTAGAAGTTCAGCCCGATGAAGGCCGCGCCGCCGTCCACCGCCGCGCGCACCGTGACCGAGTCCTTCAGCCCGCAAATTTTGGCGCGAACGGTCATGCGAGTTCCTGCACGATATCGCGCGCCGCGGCCGCCGGGTCGGGCGCCGCGGTGATGGGGCGGCCGATGACCAGCCAGTCGGCGCCGGCATCGACCGCCTGGCGCGGGGTCATCACTCTTTTCTGGTCGCCCGCGGCGGCGGCGGCGGGGCGGATGCCGGGTACGACGAGCGTAAAACCGGGGCCGCAGGCGTCCCGGATCGCCGCGATCTCGCGCGGTGAGCAGACAACGCCATCCAGCCCGCAATCGCGCGTCAGGCGCGCCAGCCGCACCACCTGATCGGCGGCCGGGCCTTGCTGGCCGACCGCCCCGAGGTCGCCGTCATCCATGCTGGTGAGCACGGTTACGGCGATGACCTTCGGGCGAGGGACACCAAGCCGGACCGATTCACCGTCGGCGGCCTCGAGCGCCGCGCGCATCATCGCCGGGCCGCCGCCGGCATGGATGTTCAGGATCATCGGCTGCAATCTCGTGGCGGCGCGCACGGCGCCGGCCACCGTGTTGGGAATGTCGTGATATTTCAGGTCGAGGAACAAGTCGCCGCGGTTGCCGGCGACCTCGGCCACACCCGCCGGCCCATGGGCATTAAAAAACTCCAGCCCAAGCTTGATGCCGCCGACCGCGCCGGCCAGCGATTGCGCGAGCGCTTTTGCCCGGTCCAGGTCCGGCGTATCGATCGCGACGAGGACAGGATTCCGGCCTTCGCGTGGCATATATCTCTCCCATTTGGCGGTTCGACGCCGGTTTATACCAATACAGGCAGACGGGAAATGTTTTTTAGTGGGTGGCGTTGCTGGCGGGCGCCGGCAGGCGGGCCCCGGGCTTGGCGGGCGAGGCGGGGACGGCCTTTTGCTTGGCCTCGGCGATTTCGGCGTCCTTGACCTTGCGCCGCAGATCGTCGAGTTCGACCTCGCGGCCGCGAAGCGCCCGTTCGGCGGCCCGGGCGCGAGCGCGAGTCCGGCCGGCCCCGAACCAGGCGACGATGCCGCCGGCGAAGAAGCCCACCGCCAAACCGCCCAATGCGACGACGTAAACCGGCGCCGGCATCGCGAACGGCAACGGCCAGAGCGACAACTCAACGAGTTCGCGATTGGACAGGGCGAACAATATAGAAAGCGCGATCAGCGGGCCGGCGATAAACCAGTAAAGCAGCTTCATCGAATGGCGGTCGCCCTTGTTTCAGCCTAAGCCGTTGTTTACGAGATCACGGAGATGCTTGCCGGTCTTGAAGAAGGGTACGGTCTTCGGCGCTACGCTAACGGTATCGCCGGTTCGCGGGTTTCGTCCCACGCGCGCGTCGCGGTGTTTGACCGAGAAAGTACCGAACCCTCTCAGCTCTACGCGGTCGCCGCGCTCCAGCGCAGACGAAATTTCTTCAAAAACCGTACTGACGATGCGCTCCACATCCCTATGATAAAGATGCGGATGGCTTTCCGCCAGCCGTTGAATCAACTCAGATTTTGTCATCCCTGGCGCCTTTGATTTTTTTCCGGCTCAGCCCTGTTAGCAGGAGATAGACATTTTTATTGTCGCCCCTGCTCCCTGTCAGCCTTGAAAAGTGCCAAAGCTGAGCGTGGCCGTCAAGCGATAACCCACACGAATTAAACGACTATTCATTTTCATTGCCGAAACGGACAACAAAAAACGGCCCGCCGGGAAGGCGGGCCGCTTGCCGTTCGGCGTGTTCCCGCGACTATTTGTCGTCGGAATCGTCCTTCTGTTCTTCCTGCTTGGATTTGAACGCGGCGCCCAGGATATCGCCGAGAGAGGCCCCGGAATCGGAGCTGCCATACTCCGCCAAGGCCTTCTTTTCTTCCTCGACCTCGCGGGCCTTGACCGACAGATTGATCTTGCGACCGGACTTGTCGATCGTAGTAACCTTGGCGTCCACTTTCTCGCCCACGGCGAACCGGTCGGGGCGTTGCTCGGAGCGTTCGCGCGACAGGTCCGACTTGCGGATGAAGCCGGGAACGGTCTCGTTGGCCATCACCTCGATGCCGCTGTCCAGCACCCTTGAGACTGTGCAGGTAACGACGGTGCCCTTCTTGATGCCTTCCATGCCGGCGCTGACCTGGTCCTCGCTGAGCTGCTTGATGCCGAGACTGATGCGTTCCTTGACGACATCGATGTCCAGCACCTTGACCTGAACAATGTCGGCCTTGTTGTACTGGGCGATGGCGTCCTCGCCGGACTTTTCCCAGCTGATGTCCGACATGTGAACCATGCCGTCGATCTCGCCGGGCAGACCGACGAACAGGCCGAATTCGGTGATGTTCTTGATCTCGCCTTCCAGTTCGGCGCCGACCGGATTTTCGGCCATGAAGCTGTCCCAGGGATTGTCCAGGCACTGCTTCAGGCCAAGGCTGATGCGCCGCTTCTGCGGATCGACATCGAGCACCATGACCTCGACTTCCTGGCTGGTGGAGACGATCTTGCCGGGATGGACGTTTTTCTTGGTCCAACTCATCTCCGAAACATGGACCAGGCCTTCGATGCCCGGCTCCAGCTCGACGAACGCGCCATAGTCGGCGATGTTGGTGACCCGGCCGGTAAATTTCGTGCCGACCGGATATTTCGCTTCAACGCCGTCCCAAGGATCGGACTGGAGCTGTTTCATGCCGAGGCTGATGCGTTGGGTCTCGGGATTAAAGCGAATGACCTGGACGTCGACCGTCTGGCCGATCTGCAGCGCCTCGGACGGATGATTGATGCGCTGCCAGGCGATGTCGGTGACATGCAGCAGGCCGTCGACGCCGCCGAGATCGACGAACGCGCCGTAATCGGTGATGTTCTTGACCACACCCTGCAGCACCTGGCCCTCTTTCAGGTTCTCGATCAACTCGCTGCGGGCCTCGGCGCGGCTTTCCTCCAGCACGGCGCGACGCGATACCACGATATTGCCGCGGGCGCGGTCCATCTTGAGAATCTGGAAGGGTTGCGGGTTGCCCATCAGCGGCGTTACGTCACGGACCGGGCGGATGTCCACCTGACTGCCCGGCAGGAAGGCGCTGACCCCGGTCAGGTCGACAGTGAAGCCACCCTTGACCCGGCTGTAGATAACGCCTGTTACGCGTTCGCTGTTGTTGAAAGCCACTTCCAACTGGCCCCATGCCTCTTCGCGACGAGCCTTTTCGCGTGACAGCATGACCTCGCCATGGCGATCTTCCATCCGTTCGAGGAAGACCTCGACGATATCGCCGGCCTTCAATTCCGGCTTTTGCCCCGATGCGGCGAATTCCTTGACGGCGACCCGGCCTTCGGCCTTGAGTCCGACGTCGATGGTTACATAGTCGTTGTCGATGCGAACGACGGTGCCCGGGATAACCGAGCCTTCAAGTCCCTCGTTCGATACGAGGGATTCTTCGAGCAGTGCTGCAAAGCTTTCTTTTTCCTGCGCTTCAGCCATTTGATTCGTAGTCCTTTCAAGTCAATCGTTTTTTCCGGCCTGCCGGTTGTCTCCGGCGGTCTTTCACAAATAATTCACGCCCCCGCGGCCAAATCCAGATCCGGCCGCAATGGCGCCTATCCATCCCTTTACTGTTCTGCGGGGTTCCCGGCGCCGATGCCGCGGATACGCTCCATCGCTACGGCATACGCTGCCTCCGCGTCGAGCACTGTCGTATCCAGTACAACGGCATCTTCCGCCGGCTTCATCGGCGCAACGCTGCGTGCACTATCACGGGCGTCGCGCTCCTTCAAATCCTGCAGAACGCGCGCATATATACTGGCCTTGCCGCGGTCTAGCAACTCCTTATGCCGCCTTTGCGCACGAATTTCGTCGCTTGCGATGACGTAGAATTTGATATCGGCATCCGGGCAAACCACTGTGCCGATATCCCGGCCATCCAGCACAGCCCCCGGCGGCCGCGCCGCGAAGGCGCGCTGAAACTCCAGAAGGGCCGCCCGCACGGCCGGAATCGCGCTGACCTTCGAGGCCGCCTGGGCGGCTTCGTCGCCGGCCAGGTCGGAATCGTCGAGCCTGTCGGGGTCCAGGTTCCGGGCCGCGGATTCAGCGGCCACGACGTCGGCGGGATCGCCGCCATGACGCAACACCGCCATGCCCACGGCACGGTATAGCTTGCCGGTATCGAGATGGCCGTAACCGAGTTCCCGCGCAAGGCGGCGCGCCAGCGTGCCCTTGCCCGACGCCGCCGGCCCATCGATGGCAATGATCATGCTCCGTTTCCACCGGCGCGCAGGTCGGCGCCCAAACCATTTATCAGGTCCACGAAACCCGGGAAGCTGGTCGCGATTGGCGCATCATCGTCGATTGAGATTGGCGTATTCGCCGCCATGCCCAGAACAAGGAAACTCATCGCGATGCGATGATCGAGCTCGGTGGCAACGTTGCCGCCACCCGGCGCGGCGCCGCCGCAACCATGCACGACGAGGCTGTCGGGTCCTTCTTCGACCTCGACGCCGCAAGCGGAAAGTCCGCGCGCCATCACCGCCAGCCTGTCGCTCTCCTTGACCCGCAACTCGCCCAGCCCATGCATCACCGTCGTGCCGCCGGCTATTGCCGCGGCCACCGCCAGCACTGGATATTCATCGATCATCGACGGCGCCCGCGCCGCCGGCACCTCGATTCCATTGAGTCCGCTTGCCTTGACATGCAGGTCTGCAACCGGCTCACCGGCGACATCCCGCCCGTTGCGGCAATCAATTTCGGCGCCCATCTCGATCAACGTATCGACCAGACCGGTACGGCGCGGGTTCATGCCAAGGCCGGTCAGCGTGATGTCCGAACCGGGCACGATCAGCGCCGCCACCATCGGAAAGGCGGCGGAACTGATATCGGCGGGAACCTGGATAGGAAGACCGGCCAGTTCCGGTTGGCCGGTTAGCGTCACAGCCAATGATCCGTCGGCCTCGGTGATTGTTTCCACCTCGGCGCCGAAATGGCGCAGCATTCGTTCGGTATGGTCGCGGGTGGGCTGGGATTCGATCGCCGTTGTCTTGCCGGGCGTGTTGAGCCCAGCCAACAGGACCGCCGATTTCACCTGCGCCGAGGCGACGGGCAAACGATAGGTGACCGGTATGGTATCGCCGGCGCCGGTGATCGCCAATGGCATACGTCCGCCTTCGCGCGCCACAATGCGCGCGCCGAACTGTTCCAGCGGATCCTGGACGCGCGCCATCGGCCGGCCGCAAAGCGACGCATCGCCGGTCAGAAAGGCGGTCAGGGGATGAGTGGCCAATACGCCCATCAACAGGCGCGCGGCCGTACCGGAATTGCCCATGTCCAGTACGCTCGCGGGTTCCCGCAGCCCGCCGACACCGACGCCCTGGACATGCCAGATACCGTCCTCGCCGCGTTCCACGCTCGCGCCCAGCGCCCGCAAGGCGGCCGCCATGCAAAGCACGTCTTCGCCTTCCAGCAGGCCCTCGATCACGGTCTCGCCGACCGCCAACGCACCGATCAGCAACGAACGGTGCGACATGGATTTGTCGCCGGGAACCCGGATTTCGCCCTTGAGCGGGTTGGAAATGCTGGATTTCAGGGGTTGCATCAACTGCCTCAATCGACTATCTGCCCGGCTGTAGTGGTATATAGGAGACCCACCTCTAGCCGACACGGCGAAGCCTTTAGCATAAAGAATTCGACGCGAACAGGGCTAGCCGGGTCCGTGCGGCGCGACAAATCCAGCTTTTAACAGTCGAATTGTTGACAGCATGGGCGTCGCGTGGCAATTGCCTCAACAGAGATTGCATTCAAGAGAGTTACACAAAGAGGAGTTAGCGCCGTGGCCAAACCCGAATGGGGAACAAAACGGATTTGCCAGAGTTGCAGCGCACCGTTCTATGACCTTCAGCGCGACCCGATCGTATGTCCAAAATGCGAAGCGGTGTTCGATCCCGAGGCGATCCTGAAATCGCGCAAGATCAAAGGCGCGGAAGAACCGCCCAAGCCGGTCAAAAAGGAAGTCAAGGACCCGGAGGAAATTCTGAAGGACGACGCCGACACCGAAGTGCTGCCGGATGCGGCCGATGATACCGTAATGGAGGACACCAACGATCTCGAAGACGGGGATGTCAGCGAAGTCGTCGACACCAGCAAGGACAAAGACGAAACCTGATCGATTTCAGCCCGGCAATGCACGAAAATAGCATTTTTCGCTTGCGCCGGCGGGCGGCAGCCTTATAACCATGCCGACTTCGGCGGGGGCTGGAACCCGCCGGCCATCCCGTGGGGCCGTAGCTCAGTTGGGAGAGCGCTTGAATGGCATTCAAGAGGTCGTCGGTTCGATCCCGTCCGGCTCCACCAGATAAAACAAGAGGTTAGGGCTTTCCCTAACCTCTTTTTCTTTGCCAAGATGGCGGTTTGGTAACGTTTTTGGTAACAAAAACGTGATCGAGGAAAAATCCCGCCCGGTGACGGGGCTGCGTGGGAAGCGGTAGAGAAAGGACAACGCCCTCAGCCTAACCGGAAAAATGTTAAGCTCGCACGTCAAAAACGGGAGGAACGGTTATGCGCGCACTGAAATTGGCCGTGCTGGAGGTGCGGAGGTTCGTGCAGATGCTCACGGCCGGGGCGCT
>CAXMQC010000248.1:0-5167 GCA_964195285.1 Akkermansiaceae bacterium | reverse complement strand
GACATCGACCGCGCCAAGGTGCGCCAGTTGAATGAAGGCAGGACTTATATAAGGCATATCTCCGATGCCCGGATCGCGGCTGTCGTCGGATCAGGAAAATTCGTTGCGACCACCGATTTTTCGGATACAGCCGCCATGGATGCCATCCTGATCTGTGTGCCGACGCCGTTGACCCGTTTCCGCGAACCCGATCTGAAATTTGTGGTTTCGACCGGCGAGGCGATCGCGCCGCATCTGCGCGCGGGCCAGTTGATCGTTCTCGAATCCACCACCTGGCCCGGCACGACGACGGAAGTGCTTAAGCCGATCCTGGAGGCTGGCGGCCTGGCGTCCGGCGGCGACTTCTTCCTCGCCTATTCGCCGGAGCGCGAGGATCCTGGCAACCCCGACTATGGCGCCACGTCGATTCCCAAGGTCGTCGGCGGCGACGGCGCGGTGGCGGCGCGGCTCGCCGCTATCCTCTATGGCCAGATTGTCGAAAACATCGTGCCGGTCTCATCGGCCGCCACCGCCGAGGCGGTGAAGCTGACCGAAAACATCTTTCGCGCGGTAAATATCGCGCTGGCGAACGAATTGAAGCTGGTCTACGACCGCATGGGCATCGATATCTGGGAAGTCGTCGATGCCGCCAAGACCAAGCCATTCGGCTACATGCCCTTCTATCCGGGACCCGGGCTGGGCGGCCACTGCATTCCAATCGACCCCTTCTACCTGACCTGGAAGGCACGCGAATATGGCCTGTCGACCCGTTTCATCGAACTGGCGGGCGAGATCAATACCGACATGCCGCGCCATGTGGTGCGCCGCCTGGCCGAGGCGCTTGACGCCAACACCGGCAAGGGACTGAACGGCGCCCGGATCCTGCTGATCGGTTTGGCTTATAAGAAAAATGTCGACGATACGCGCGAAAGTCCGGCGCTTACGATTATCGAACTGGTGGAAGAGCGCGGCGCCACAGTTGATTATTACGACCCCTATGTTGGTGAAATTCCGGTGACGCGCGAACATCCGGCGCTGACCGGACGGCGATCCGTGTCCTGGAACCCGGAAACCCTGGAATCCTACGACGCCGCCTTCATCTGTACCGACCATGACGATGTGGATTACGCGGAACTGGTGGCCTGCAGCAAACTTGTGGTCGATACGCGCAACGCGACGCGCAATGTGCTAGAACACCGGGAACGCATCGTTAAAGCTTGACCCGGCTCTATGGGAAATCCGCGATGAGTGATTCCGACGGTCTAGCGACCACTCCTGCCGACAGCGTGATCCTCCATCCAAGCGACCAGGTCGCCCGTGGCGTGCGGATCGTGCCGCGTTAGCAGGACGGGTTTTGCTCGATGAGCTAGGCGGCGGTCCGCGCCGCCGCGTGCCGCCGCATTGACAGCGGCGAGCAATCGGGTTTCAATTACGCCCACAGAACAATCCGGCTGACCGGAGAGGCATTGTTCTGCTCCGGTCAAGATTTCCAACAGGGAGCATCAAAAAATGAAAAAATTGGGACGGTCGCTTATTCCGCAAGTCTCACGTCGCGCCTTCATGCAAGGTTCGGTTGCGGCCGTGGGCATTACCTTCGTCGAAGGCGCCAACCGCGCCTGGTCGGCCGAGGAAAAGCAGCTGAACGTGTATAACTGGGATACCTATATTGGCGAGACGACGCTCGATACCTTTACCAAGAGCACCGGCATCGCCGTCCAGTACGACCTTTTTGGCGACAACGAGGAGATGTTCGCCAAGCTGAAGGAAGGCAATCCGGGCTACGACATTATCGTGCCGACCGACTATATGGTCGAGGACATGATCTCGTTGGGCATGGTGGTGCCGCTCGATCATTCGAAAATCCCGAACCTCAAACATCTGGACGCGGCCTTCACCAACCCGGCCTACGATCCCGGCATGAAGTACGGCATTCCCTATATGTGGGGCACCCTGGGCTTCGGCTACAAGGAATCCGCGGTGGAAGGCGTGCCCGACAGCTGGGCCGACGTGCTGGAGCCGGAACGCGCCAAGAAACATTCTGGCCGCATCGCGTTGCTCAGCGATTCGCGCGCGGTCATCGGCTGTACGATGAAATATATGGGTCACCAGATGAACAGCGTCAACGAGAAGGAAATCGCGGCGGCGCGCGACCTTCTGATCGCCGTGAAGCCCCATATCAAGACGTTCGCCGCGGACAACGGCCAGGACTTGCTGGTCGCCGGTGAGGTCGATATCACCATGGAATGGAGCGGCGATATCGCCGCCGTCATGCAGGAGGAAAAAGGCTTCAACTACGTCGTGCCGAAGGAAGGCTCGAACGTCTGGGTCGATAGCATCTGCATCCCCAAGGATGCACCGCATCCAGACAATGCGCACAAGTTCATCGACTACATCCATGATGTCGACGTGAATATCGAGATCTCCAACACGATCTATTTCGCGACGGCGAACAAGGACGCCAAGGCCAAGATGCCGCCGGAATACACCGATAATCCCGCGGTCTTCGCCCCCGCCGACGTGCTGTCGCGTTGCGAGGGAATCCTCAGCGTCGGCGAGCATACCAGGCTTTACGACGAAGCCTGGACCGAGATCCAGGCGGCCTGAGCCGGCAAGTTAGGCAGCGAATTGGGCGGGAGGCGCGTTTACCGCTTCCCGCCCGAATCGCGACCGCCCCGATACCATGACCGGCGTTTCGCCCGACATCCTGAACACGCTGCTGGCAAGCGAGACGGCGCGGTTTGTCGAAACCCATCCGCAATCGCGCGTACTGCACGAACGCGCACAACACTCGCTGGTGGGTGGCGTCCCCATGCAGTGGATGATCGAATGGGCCGGCGCCTTCCCGGTATTTGCCAAAGCCGCCCACGGCGTCCGCATTACCGATGTGGATGACAATGAATATCTCGATTTCTGTCTCGGCGATACCGGCGCCATGTTCGGCCATTCGCCGGAACCGGTGGCGGTCGCCCTGGTCGAACAGGCGCGGCGCGGGTTCACTTACATGCTGCCGACGGAAGATTCCATTCGCGTCGCCGAAATCCTCGGTGAGCGGTTTGGCCTACCGTTCTGGCAGGTCGCGATGACCGCGACCGACGCCAACCGCTTCGTGCTGCGCCTGGCTCGTGAGTTGACCGGCCGCCCGAAAATTCTGGTCTTCGAGGGCTGCTATCACGGGACAGTTGATGAATCCATCGCCACCCGGCGCAATGGCGTCGTGATGTCGCGCGACGACAATGTCGGCCCGCAGGTCGACCCCGGGGAGACCACGAAAATCGTGGAATTCAACGATCTGGAAGCGTTGGAACGGGTGCTGGCCGAGGGTGATGTCGCCTGCGTACTGGCCGAACCCGCCATGACCAACCGTTCCGGTATCGTGTTGCCCGACCCTGGCTACCACGAGGGACTGCGCGCGATTACCCGGCGCCATGGCGTACTGTTGATCATCGACGAAACCCATACGATTTCGTCCGGGCCCGGCGGTTACACCGCCCTGCACGGGCTGGAACCCGACATGCTGACCATGGGCAAGCCGTTGGCCGGCGGCGTTCCGGTGGCGGTCTACGGCATGTCGCGGGAAGTTGGCGAACTGGTCCGCGAACGCACGGCGCTGCCCCATAGCGCCGTCTCCGGCATCGGCGGCACGCTGACCGCCAATGCGTTGGCGCTGCATGCGATGCGGGCCAATCTGGAAGAGGTAATGACCGAGGCTAACTACGCCCGCATGATCCCGCTTGCCGAGCGACTGGCCGACGGCGTGCGTGGCGCGGTGGCGGACCATGGCCTGCCCTGGTATGTGACCCAGATCGGCGCGCGCGTCGAATACCGCTTCCAGTCCAGCCCGCCGCGCAACGGCACAGAAGCGCTGGACGGGGTAGATCCCAGGCTGGATCGCTTGATCCATCTGTTTTTTCTCAATCGCGGGATTCTGGTGACGCCGTTCCACAATATGCTATTAATTTCACCAGAGACGATGGCGGAGGATGTCGATCGGCATACCGCCATATTCACCGAATGCGCCGGCGCCTTGACCGACCACGGTGCCTGACAGGGGGAATCGTCCAAGAACCATGGAAGAATGGCGCAAGAACAAAGGGGTTTTCGCGGTCTTCATCGGCCCGGCCACTGCCTGGCTGCTAGTGTTCTTCACCATCCCGGTGATCGTGATCTGGGTCTATAGTTTCGGTGAGCGCGGGCCACTGGGCCAGACCTATCTGGCCTTCAGTTTTGACAATTACCTGCGCGCCATCGAACCTATCCATCTTAAAATTCTGTGGAAATCGATCTGGATCGGCGGGCTGAGCACCTTCCTGTGTCTGGTTATCGGCTTTCCCGTGGCCCTGGGTATCGCCTTCGCGCCGGATCGTTGGAAAAACCCGCTGTTGCTGGCCGTGGTGCTGCCCTTCTTCACCAATATGCTGATCCGCACCTTCGCCTGGATTGTCGTGCTGGGCTCGCGCGGCGTCGTCAATACCGGGCTTGGCTGGATGCACGGCCAACTGGATTCGCTCTTCACCCTGGCCGGACAGCCCGACCTGATGGGCCAGTTCACGCCGCTGGGATTGTTGTACAACAATAACACGGTGATCGTCGGGCTGGTTTACGTGCATCTGCCCTTCCTGATCCTGCCGCTCTACGCCACGCTGGAAAAGCTTGACCGGTCCTATCTCGAGGCCAGCCTCGACCTCGGCGCCGGGCAATGGCGGACTTTCTTTTCCGTGCTGGCGCCGCTGGCCATGCCGGGTATCGTTACCGGCTGCATGCTGGTCTTTATCCTGTCGATGGGCAACTTCCTGATACCCGACCGGCTGGGCGGCACCGACAGCCTGATGATCGGCAATCTGATCGCCCAGGAGTTCATCAAGGCGCGCGACTGGCCGTTCGGCGCCGCGCTGTCCTTCGTGGTGATGTACCCCGTATTTATCTTCTTCGCGGCCAACGCGTTCAGGGCGCGTTACCTGGAACGAGCGAGGGCGCGCACATGACGGATGTGGTGGCCAGCCGCCGGCGCCGCCGGCGTGACGTGAACCCGCTGGAATATCTCAAGCGGCCCTGGATGTGGCTGACCCTGTTGGCTTGCTTCCTGTTTCTCTATTTCCCGCTCGTCACCCTGGTCGCGTTCAGCTTCAATTCCTACAAGCGCGGCTTCATCTGGAAAGGCTTTTCGCTGAAATGGTATGAAAAAGCCCTG
>CAXMQC010000247.1:0-7530 GCA_964195285.1 Akkermansiaceae bacterium | reverse complement strand
GAATACCTGGCGCATCTGCAGGTACGGACGGACCCGCAACCGGAGCCAGTCGCCGAAGTCGCGGCGCCCGCGGGCGGCTATGACCCCTCACGGATGCAGGAAACGCGCACCGATCCGGCGCTTGGCGGCGGCGGCCAGCCTATTGGCGACGGCTCACCCGTACATAGCCGCGCCGCCGCGCAGCAGATCGATCCCGGCAACCCCGCCACCTGGGGCAAGGTCCAGCGCAACGCCCCCTGCCCCTGCGGGTCAGGCAAAAAATCCAAACATTGCCACGGCCGGGCTGTCTGATACCAAAGTTCTCTGACGTCACCGGATACAAATCAGGGCGCTGCGGTCGGCAGCGCCCTCGTTCGTTATCCGATCGCGATCGTCAGTCCAAGCGCTTCTCCAGCAGAACGATGTGCGGATCGAACCCTAGGCGGCGGTATAGCCTCAAGGCATCGGTGTTCGCCGCAAGTACCGACAGGCGGAACCATTTCCGGTCGGCCCGCCGCGCCCGTTCCTCGCAGGCGGTCAACAAGGCGGTCCCAACCCCGCGCCCGCGCATGCCCTGGGTCACGCCTAGGTCATTTACGTAAGCGTAAATATAGTCGACCTCGTCAATGTCGTCAGCCGACGATACATCCATCAGTATCGACGCATAACCAACTACCGCGCCATCGTACTCGGCGACCAGAATGACGCCGCCCCCCTCGGTACATTCCTGCAACTGCTTATTTATATACCATGCGCCGATAGCGCTGGGCGGCAACATGCGATCGTACAAGCCTCCTTCGTGCCGCTGCAGATCGCGCACGATTTCGATGACTCGGCCCTTGTCTTCCGGCCGATATTCGCGAACAGATATTGTTTCTTCCATATGACGAAGCCGCCAGAATGCGGGAACCACGTCAAGAGTTAATCCGTATCCGGGCTATAAAACGAAGGGCGCCGCAAAAACGGCGCCTCGCAGACGGAGATGGATTACCCCCTGGTATCAACTCAGCGCCTTGCGGCCCATTTCCAAGAATTTTTCGCGGCGCCGCGATTTCAGCGCGCCACCTTCGACGCCGCGCAGTTCGGCCAGCGATTCCTCGATGGCGTCGCCCAGCGCCGAAATCGAATCCGGGGGCCGTGCATGGGCGCCGCCCAGCGGTTCGCGCACGATCTTGTCGATGATACCCAACTTGAGCAGATCCTGCGCCGTCAGGCGCATGGCCTCGGCCGCGGATTTGGCCGTAACCTCGTTGCTCTCGCGCCACAGGATCGAGGCGCATCCTTCCGGCGAGATGACCGAATAGATCGCATGTTCCAGCATCAGCACATAGTTGGAGGTCGCCAGCGCGATCGCGCCGCCCGAACCACCCTCGCCGATGATCGCGCTGACCAGTGGCACGCGGAGTTTCAGGCAGGTTTCGATAGCGCGGGCGATGGCCTCCGCCTGGCCGCGCTCTTCGGCGCCGACGCCGGGATAGGCGCCGGGCGTGTCGACCAGGGTCACCACCGGCAGGTGGAAGTGGTCGGCCATTTCCATCAGGCGTATCGCCTTGCGATATCCTTCGGGCCGGGCCATGCCGAAATTATGCTTCACGCGTGAGGCCGTATCGTTGCCTTTTTCGTGACCGATGAACATTACCGAATAGCCGCGGAAGCGCCCGATGCCGCCGATGATCGCCGAATCCTCGGCGAAGGCGCGGTCGCCGGCCAGCGGCGTGAAATTCTCCACCAGGGCTGAGATATAGGCGCCGAAATGCGGTCGGTCCGGGTGGCGCGCCACCAGAACTTTCTTCATCGGGTCTAGTTTCTGGAAAATCTGGCGGGCAAGTTTTTCCTTCTTGCCCTGCAGGCTGGTGATCTCATCGACCACACTCAACCCTTCACCGATGCCTGAAAGATGTCTCAGCTCTTCGATTTTACCTTCGAGATCCGCGATCGGTTTTTCGAAATCGAGAAAGGTTTTCATTATCGACCCGTCGGTTGCCCCGCATGTCCCTTAGGGAAACATATCGATGATTCGATTTAACATACCGCTAATGCGCTGAATAAACCATGAATCAAAATTGAGTCAGGAATGGGGCACCGCCAAATTGGTCAATCGACGCCAAGCTGTTCGGCCAGCCGCACCATATTTTCCGCCTGTTTGATCGAGGCTATATCGATCAGCTTGCCGTCCAGCGCCACCGCGCCCTTGCCCTCTTTTTGGGCCTGTTCCATGGCCTCCAGGATGCGCCGGGCCTTCGCCACCTCGGTTTCAGACGGGCTGTATACCTCGTTGGCCAAGGCGATCTGGCTGGGGTGAATGGCCCATTTGCCCTCGCAGCCCATCACCGCCGCGCGCCCTGCCGCCGCCCGATAACCGTCCGGGTCGGAGAAATCCCCATAGGGCCCGTCGACGGGCCGCAGCCCGGTGGCCCGCGCCGCCACCACCATGCGCGACAACGCGTAGTGCCACATATCGCCCCAGTGATAGTCGCGCGCCTCGTCACCCTCGGCGGCGGTCAGGATACCGTAATCGGGATGCGGCTCGCCGATGCCGGTGGTCCGCGCCTTGATCGAGGCGGCGTAATCGGCGACCCCGAAATGCAGCGATTCGTTGCGCGGGCTGGCGGCGGCGATGTCCTCGACATTGGCCATCCCCAGCGCGGTTTCGATGATCATCTCGAAGCCGATCCGCTTGCGGCGCGCCGTTGCCGCCTCGATCTGCGTCACCAGCATGTCCAGCGCATAGATGTCGGCCGCCGTGCCGGCCTTGGGAATCATGATCAGATCCAGTCGCTCTCCACCCTGTTCCAGCACGTCCACGACGTCGCGGTACATATAGTGGGTGTCCAGCCCGTTGATGCGCAGCGAAACGGTCTTGGCGCCGAAATCGACGTCTTGCAGCCCCTCGATGATATTCTTGCGGGCCTGTTCCTTTTGGTCGGGCGCCACCGCGTCTTCGAGATCGAGGAAAATCACGTCCGCCGCCGATTTTCCCGCCTTTTCAAATAGTTCCGGGCGGCTACCGGGGACAGCAAGCTCGCTGCGGTTCATCCGCGCGGGTACCTGCTCGACGATCGTGAAGCTCATGCCGGACCTCTCATTGATGGGGAAATGGGAAACATCGCCATGCTGCAGTGCAGCATGCCCGGTACGGCTTGCAAAGTCAACAGAACCGGCGGCTAGAGCGGATCGTGATTGATCGTACTCACGATCAATCGCGTGAATCCGCTCGACACCACAAAAATAGAGCCGGTTCACCGGGTTGGCGGATCGCCGAAGGCGATTCCAATCAACCCGGACCGGCTCTTGGTCAGGTGCCGATTCGCACGGGCGCGGTCAACCCGCGCAGGGCCGCGATCACGCTAAGCGGCGTCAGCTTGCCGGTACGCGGATTCTCCAGCGACGGCACGCCCTCTATCTTCATCTCGAAGCGCGTGCTGTCGGCTTCGACCTTGATGACATGGGTATTGCGGGTGACCGTCGGGTCGGCCCAGATTTCCAGGCGCGTGCGGTCGGGGCCGGTGCCGGCCAGGCTCAGCGCGGCAGCGACATTGACGTTGGCGGGAAACCCCTTGGCGCCCGCGCGCGCGCTGCCGTCGAATATTTTTAGCGGCTTGGTCAGCCCGTCCAGAGAAATGCCCTGTTGTACCAGCCAGGGTGCACCGACCAGACCGCCGGGCGGTTTGCGGGTGACGATGGTAACCGATTCGATGACCCCCTCGGCTGCGGCGCGCACGGCATCCAGCCCCAGCAGCGCCCCGGTCGGCGCTATAATGCGGCCGCCATATTGGCGCGCGAGGTCCTCGTATTCCGGGTGAACCAGTAATTGCCCGACGCTGAGCGGCATGAAAATGCGCCCGGCTTTCAGCGCGGGTTCGGCAATCTCGGCGAAGACCGCCGCCGGCGCGCATTCCACGACAATGTCACCATGGCCGGCAAGCTCGCTGGCGGCGACAACGGGCACCGGCGTGCGAAAATTCTGCATGCGGTAGGCCGCGGCCTCGCGGTCGCGCGCCGACACGGCGGCCAGATGCAGCCCTTCGATCCCCTCGTCCAGCTTGCGGGCCACGGCCAAACCGATCGCGCCGAGCCCGCCAATGGCGACAGAAAGTGAGTTGGTCATAGCGTGGTCAATCCTCTCATAAGTCCTACTTTCGCGCCAACGGGTGCTTTTCGGCGACCAGCCTTGTCAGGCGCTCGTTCAGCACATGGGTGTAGATCTGGGTTGTCGATATATCGGAATGGCCCAGCATCTGTTGCACCGCGCGCAGATCGGCGCCATGGGCCAGCAGGTGGCTGGCGAAGGCGTGGCGCAGCACATGCGGGCTGACCCGGGCCGCCTCGAGACCGGACCGAACCGCCAATTCCTTCAGCATCTGCCCGAAACGCTGGCGCGTTAGATGACCGTCCTTGCCGGTCGACGGGAACAGCCAATTCGTCGCGTCACTGTTGGGCGAAAATTTACCTCGCACCGCCTTGTAGGCGGCCAGCGACTGGCGCGCCTTGCCGGTCAGCGGCACCAGCCTCTCCTTGCCGCCCTTGCCGCGCACGACGATAAAATCCTGATCGCGCGCCACCGCCGAAAGCGGTAGTTCGACCAGTTCGGATACCCGCATGCCGGTGGCATAAAGCGTCTCCAGTAGCGCCGTCATACGCAGGCCGGCCGGCGTCCCGTCGCCACGCGCCGCCTCCAGCAAGGCGGAGACTTCGTCCTCGCTCAAGACCTTCGGCAGCGATCGGCCCTGGCGCGGGCTGTCGATCGTCGCGGTCGGATCGTCGGCGCGCCGGCCCTCGGAATAGAGAAACTTGTGGTACTGGCGGATCGCCGACAGCCGCCGCGCCGCCGTGCTGGCCGCCATGCCGGCCTTCGACATGGCTTCCAGCCAGCCGCGGATATCCTTTGGTCCCGCCTCTCGGCCGGTGGTCCCGCACGCCGCCAGATGGCCCAGATAGTCGTTGAGATCGCGCCGGTAGGACTCCAGCGTATTGGCGGCCGCCCCACGCTCCGCGGACAGCATTTCAAGAAAGCTCTCGCTATCGGCGGCAGACATAGCCCTATAGCCCCCCGGCCAGCGCCGCCTCAATCGCCAGTTGCCGGGCCTCCTGCTCGAGCCTGACCTTGCGCAGCCCGACAATAATTTCGGACAGCATTGCCGGGCCACTTTCTGCCAGGCTGCCGCCACCCAGGATCAGAATCGCCAGCAACACCGTCTCGCCGCGCCGGCCGGCCGAGGCCGCCTTGCGGAAAGCGCGCATATAGGCCGGATCGGGGGCCAGCACGTCGCTGCGGGCGCCACCTTCCAGCAATCCCGACCAGCGATCGTCCGCGATGCGCTCTCCCATGGCCTCGAACAGGCTGTAGGCAAAACCCGCATGCATGCCCGCATCGGTGGCGTTGAGTTCCGCCATGGCCGAAAGCCAGCGCGCATGGCCCGACCCGGTAGCCGAGCCTTCGGCCAGCGCGCTCAGGGGCCACAACAGGGCGGTGGCATGTTTTTCCGCCGGTTCCTTGGCGAAACGCTGCGCCGTCGCCGCCCAGGCGAGGGCACGGTCGGGCTGGTTCAACAGGAACAGCGCCCGCGCCGCCTCGGGCGCGAACCAGGCCACCTCAGCGCTCGGCTGCAGCGCCTCCAACTCGGGCTGGTAGACGCCGACGCTTAACCGGTAAAGACCGTTCGCCGCCGCCAATTCCCAGGCCTTCTGGATTGCCGCTCCGCGCGCCACGGGAAGTTTTTGCAGCTTAGCCGACTGATAGAGAAGCGCTCGGTTACGGGGGCTGTAATCGCCCTCTGCGATGCTGAGCGCGCTGTTCAACTCCTTGTCGCTGAACTCCATGGCGGCATAGCGTTCCGACAGGGTTTCCAGTCCGATCGCGCCGGACAAGGCCGCACGTTCGGCCGCGGCCAATTGCACGGAATCGGAAACCAGCGGGCTGTCCGCCAGCGCCCGCAAGATCAGTAGCGAGTCGGTTTCCAGCACGTCCGAGGGCAGTTTCGCCTCGGCCGCCGTCGCCATCGCCAGATGCAACGGCGCCGGATCGGTCAGGCTTTTCACGGTCGGTCGGGTGCCGTCGGTCAACGCGTCCGCGAGGCTGAAGAAAGCGGGGTCGTCCAGCTCGCCGGCCTCGTGCAGCAAATTCGCGCCAAACGCGGCCTTTTCCTTCTCGCCGGCCAGCAGGTTACAGAAGATCGCGACTTGGTCGCGATAGACCAGATCCAGCACCGCCGCGCCCGCCGTGGCGCCCTCGCAGGCACCCGCTTTGTCACCCACGAGCAGCCGGTTGTCCACATGCAGCCGCGACAGCAAGCCCGCTGATTCGGGCGGTGGGGCGATGCCGATCATCTCGGCGACCGCGCCGACCAACCCCATCGCGGCCAGCCGTTCGATGCGCAGGCCGATCAGGCTGGTTTTGGCCCCGGTCTCGCCGCGCGCCGGTGCGATTGCCGCGGACATCAGAAGACGTCTGGATAGCCCGTAAAGCGTTGGCGATTCATAGTTTGCGGGAAGCTGTGGCAACAGGCGCAAAAGGTTTTCGCGGCGCGTTCCGACCCACATGTCCGCGCCGAGTCCACCCATCGACACATCTAGAATGCCGCCGGAATCGGGATCCAGCTCTCCCAACTCGCCGACTTCGATACCGGATATCCCTTCGTCGCCGGCGGGCACAGCTGGGGCCGGTTCTTCGGGCAAGGTTGGGGGCGGCGCTTCCAGCCCCGCTGGCGCACCCTCTGGCGTTAGCGGGACTGCGCTACCGTCCGATGGTTCCTGTGCAAGGGCGGGGCCGGTAGCGAACGCCAACAGGATCGCTAGAGCCAGCCCGAGATCAACGCGGGAAACGCGATTCATCGAGTTCCGTTTCTACCGTGTTCTGCGGCGCGGGCACGTCCCAGAACCCGAGCGCGACGAACCCGCCAATAATGGAAAGAGCGAAAAGGAGGACAAAAATTTGTGCGTACTTGTTCATCCGGTCATGATCCGAAGCAATAATTCAGGGTTTCTGGCGCATTGGGCGCGGGCGGCGGTCTTCCAGCGGTTCGGGGTTTACGCTAGCCTTCGACTATGGCAATCCTGCGGCAGTGTAATTATCTAAAAGGCCGCCCGCAACGGCCTAGTAGTGTGAATCAGACGGGTGGGGCGGCAGGAAAAGCGCGAAAATGGCGGAATCGGAAGCTCTTATCTTGCCGAAGCCCCTAGTACTGGTGGGATTGATGGGTGCCGGCAAATCGGCGGTCGGACGCCGCGTGGCGTCGCGGTTGGATATTCCGTTCATTGACGCTGACACGGAAATCGAGAAGGCCGCCGGCTGCACCATCAGCGAAATTTTTGTGCGTGAGGGTGAAGACGGGTTTCGCGCCGGCGAGCGCCGTGTCGTGGCGCGGTTGCTGGATACCGAACCGATACATGTCCTGGCCACCGGCGGTGGCGCCTTCATGGAACCGGGCACAAGGGCGTTGATAAACGAGAAGGCCATATCGCTGTGGCTGCGCGCCGATCTGGACGTGCTGTTCGAGCGGGTCAGTCGGCGCAGCCACCGGCCGTTGCTGAAAACGGCCGATCCGAAGGGCA
>CAXMQC010000246.1:0-7981 GCA_964195285.1 Akkermansiaceae bacterium | reverse complement strand
TCAGGAAATAGGGTGCATAGCCCAGCTCGCCGATCAGTTCGATCTCATGCTCGATCTGTTCGCGGACCCTGGCCGGCAGGCCGGCGGGATAGCGCACCTTCGCCCCCTCCGCCGTCAACGCCTCCAGCAATTCCTGCGGCGGCCGCCCGTCGGGTGAAATCTCGTCCGGGTATTCATAGCGCAGCTCGTCGAGGCTGAAGCTGCAGCGTTCCACGATCTCCAGCGTCCGCGCCAGGGCTTCCGGCCAACCGCCGAACAGCGCCGCCATTTCCGCCGGGCTTTTCAGGCGGCGCTCGCCGTTGCGCGCGACCAGCCGCGCCCCGGCCTCGTCGATCGTCACGCCCTCGCGCACGCAGGCCAGCGTATCGGCCAGCGGGCGGCGTGACGCATCATGCATCGCCACATCGTTGGTGGCGACCAGCGGGGCGCCGCGGGCCGCCGCCAGATCGGCCAGGCGGGCGATGCGCCGGGCGTCGTCGCCGCGCAGCAGATGGGATGCCGCCAGCCAGACGGAACCCGGGAAAGTCTCAACCCAGCCGTCAAGCTCCGCCGCATAGGCCGCGCCGGGATGCTCCGGCGGCAGGGCGATCAACTGCATATCCCGCCCATAGGCGCGGACATCCCGGCGATAGAGTTCGCAAGCCCCCTTTGGCGCGCGGCGGCGGCCCAGCGTGATCAGCCGGCAAAGCCGTCCCCAGGCCTCGCGATCGGCGGGATAGGCGACCAGCGACGCACCATCCATCAGATCCAGCCGCGCGCCCACGACCAGCCGCATCCCGGTCTCGCGCGCCGCGATATGGGCCCGCACCACGCCGGCCACCGAATTACGGTCGGCGATGCCGATCGCCGACAGCCCCAGCAAGGCGGCCTGCCCCACCAGCTCCCCCGCATGGGAGGCCCCCTCCAGGAAACTGTAGTTCGAGACGCATTGCAGCTCGGCATAAGCGGGCGTCATGGGGTTGCCGCCTCCATGACAGGAAAGAAAGTTGAACCACAGAGACACAGAGACACAGAGGCGCTGCTTCCCTCACGGCCTACGCCGATGCCCTCATCCTGAGCCTGTCGAAGGATGGGGCCACTCGGCAGTCGCCCAAGGGGGTTCCGTGAATATCTCTTCGCGGCATCCCGGCTTCCCACCAACAGATCCTTCGACAGGCTCAGGATGAGGTGAGAGTGGCGAGCTTTCTCTGTGTCTCTGTGCCTCTGTGGTTCAACCTTCCTTTTGGCCGGGATTTCACGCATTGGGGAAAAGCGTCACCCAAACAGCCCATGCAGGCGCCATTCGGGGGGGTGGGCGGTGCGGCAGAGCCAGAGGCGGCGGCCGGTCTCGTCCTCGATGCGCCAGTAATCGCGCGGACCGGAAGCCCAGGCGGGATCGTCGCGCCACCATTCCGGGGCGATGCGTTCCGGACCCTCGGCGACTGTCACCCGGTGGCGGCGGCCGCGCCAGCGGAAGGCGGCGGGCGGCCCGCCCTCGGCCCCCGGTTCGGCCTCGATCGGCTCGGGCGCCGGGAACAGGCGGTCCGGGCGGGGCGGGGTTTGCGGCCAGCCCTGCCCGTCCCCGGCCACCGGCGCCGCCACCGCGGGCAGGCCGCGCCAGGCGCGGTCGGGCAGGTGGCTGTCCAGCGGGACCACGCGCCGGATCTTCTCGAAGCCGAAACGGTTGCCCAGCTGCTCGATCAATGACGCCATGCCATCGGCCGCCTCGCGCCGCTCGTCCAGCGTTGCCTGCGCCGGCGACAGCGCCTCGGCGATCGGGGCGGCAAGGATCATCGCCTCGATACCGAACCCGGGATCGACGCTATCCAGCCGGTCGCGGAACAGCCGGGCCAGCGCGACCGCGTCGCGCAGTGGCCGCGCGGTGCCGATGGCGAGCATCCGCGCCGTGCCGTCGACCCGGTGGAAAGCGAGCTCCAGCCGCCGCGCCCCGCGCGCCGCGCCCTCCAGCGTCTTGCACAACTCGTCCAGCAAATGGCCCAGCGCCGCGTCGATGTCGGACCGCGCGCCGATCGGCTCGGCGAAGGCGATGCGGGCGCGCGGCGTGGCGGCCAGGCGCGGATTGGCGATCGCCTCTTCCGCATGGCCCAGTGCCCGGTCGAGCAGCAGCACCGTCCGCTGGCCGAAGCGCGCCGCCAGCGAACCGCGCGGCATGCCGTAAAGATCGCCGATGCGCCGCAGGCCGAGATGGGCAAGCGAGGCCGCGGCCTCGCGGTCCAGCCGCAGCGCGCCCACCGGCAGCCGCTCCAGCGCCCGCGCCGTGCCACCGGGCGGGGCGATGGTCCCGGACCCGCCATACCGGGCCAGCGCCCAGGCCGCGCCCGGCGTGTCGGCCAGCCCCGCCGCCACGGCGAAACCGAAGCCTTCCAGCCGCGCCGTCATATCGGCCAGCATGTCCGCCTCGCCCCCGAACAGGTGGGCGCAGCCGGTAATGTCGAGGAACAGCCCGTCCGCCCCATCCGGCGCGGCAATCGGCGTATAGCGCCCACCCCAGCGGGCCAGCCGGGCCAGCAGCGCGGCCTGGGCCCGCGTGTCGGCGGGAACCGTCGCCAGGTGGGCGGCCACGGCGCGTGCGTCGGCCAGCGTCATGCCGGGGGCGAGCCCCTGCTGTTCGGCCACCCGGTTGACCCCGGCGAGCATGATGCGGTTGCCGGCCTCGACCACCGCCGCCAGCGGCCGCGCCGCCCATTGTGCGCCGCGTTCCCGCTGGATGCGGTCAGTCGCCAGCCGGGGAAACCAGATCGAGACAATGCGTTTTTTCATTCCAGTCCACCATCCATTTACCCGCGCCACCACCCCGGCAGCGCAACAGTTCCAGCCGCCAGCGGAAACCGCCCCCCGGCCCCGCCGGCGCATGGCCTACCCGCCAGCGGCTGACCGCCGGGCTGGGTGGGAGAGCGGGTATATGTTCCGCTTGCATGGGCCGGTGCCGGACACCCCCAGAACCAGGCGCCATGGCGCCTGGGCACAGCAGCACGCCCAGCACCCCGCCGGCCTCCGCCGCCAGTTGCAGCCGCCGCGCCGCCGTCATATCCGGCATGCGCGCTATCTCCAGCAACAGGACGGCGAGGCTGGAATTGCGCAACCCTTCCTCCGCCACCGCCATCAATTCGCGCTCGTTGCGGCAATCCACCAGAAGCAGGCTGGCGGGATCCAGCCCCAGCATGGCCAGCCCCGGCGGGTAGAGCCCGCCCCTGCCCCGCCCGGCGCCGCACCACAGCACCGACCCGCCATCGCGCGCGGCCCGCCCGGCAACCATGGCGGCGAACCCGTCCGCCGCATGCCCCGATACCTCATGCAGCGCCGCCCGCCGCAAACCGCCTTCGCCCAGCGCCCGGTCGATTTCCGCCAGGCCCAGCGGCAACGCGCCATCGCCGCGCGACGCGGCCACGCCACGTTCGATCCGCGCCACCGTGGCGCGCAAGGACGCAAGATTTTCCCAGCGGGACATGGGTTTCTCTGTTCCAGCAATAATGTTCCTGTTTTGTTCTAACCTCGGAACAAGGAAAGAGTCAAGGCGGGCGCACAGCCTGCCGACAACACTGGCGACGGGTCGCACGGCTTGTTAAGTTCGTATCCCCCGCCCACAGGAGGACACAGCCATGGCGAAAACGCTCGTTCTGACCTTCATTGCCGACGACCGGCCCGGTCTGGTGGACCGGTTGTCGGAAATGGTGGCCGCGGCGGGCGGCAACTGGCTGGAGAGCCGGATGGCGCATCTGGCCGAGAAATTCGCCGGCATTGCCATGGTCGAAATCCCGGCCGGCAAGGTCGCGGCGCTGAAAAAGGCGCTGGCCGTGCTCGAAGACGAGGGTTTCCACCTCACCGTCGAGGAGGCGAAAGCCGAAGTCGCAGAGGCCGGGCCGCTCTATAATCTCGACCTGGTCGGCCCCGACCAGCAAGGCATCCTGCACGAGATCACCCACTGCCTGGCCGAACGCGGCGTCAGCGTCGAGGATATGGAGACCGACATCCGCGACGCGCCGATGAGCGGCGGCGTGATGTTCTATGCCAAAGCCAAGGTTCGCCTGCCGAAGAAGCTGAACGCAGGCGCGTTGCAATCGGCGCTGGAAGCGCTGGCCGGGTCACTGATGGTGGACATCACGCTCCGCAAGGAGGGGTAAGCCGGGCGCATGGTGGGTAGTTTTTTCTGGACCAAAGCGACCGAGTGGCCACATCCTTCGACAGGCTCAGGATGAGGATATGTTCGTAAAATTCAACCACTCGCTCCTCATCCTGAGCCTGTCGAAGGATGCGCTGGAGTGGAGCCCCGATGCCGGCCAGAAGCAATTGAAAAACCGCCCGCCTTAAGCCGCGGCCTCGGCGTGGCGGCGGGCCGACTCCAGGAATGCGTCGACATCCTCGCGCGCCGTGTCGAAGGCGCAGATCAGGCGGACGCCGTCGGGGCCGGCGTCGGGCCAATCATAGAAATAGAAACCATCCTCGCGCAGACCCTCGCGAATGGCCACAGGGATCGCAGGAAACAGCTCGTTGGCCTCCGCCGGATGGGTCAGGGTTACGCCGGGCAGCGCCGCCAGCCCCTCGGCCATATGCGAAGCCATGGCGTTGGCGTGGCGCGCGTTGGCGAGCCATAAATCATTCGCCAGATAGGCTTCGAGCTGCGCCGACAGAAACCGCATCTTGGAGAGCAGGTGCCCGCCCCGCTTGTGCCGGTAAGCCAATTCGCCGGCCCGGGCCCGCAGGCTGTCGCTGAACACGACAATCGCCTCGGCGGCCAGGGCGCCATTTTTGGTGGCGCCGAAGGACAGGATATCGACGCCGGCCTTCCAGGTCGTCTCGGCCGGACTGCAGCCCAGCGTCACCAGCGCGTTGGCAAAGCGCGCGCCGTCCATATGCAGGCCGAGATCATGGCCACGGCAGGCATCCCCAATGGCGGCAACCTCATCGGGCGAATAGACCGTGCCGGCTTCGCTCGCCTGGGTGATGGAGACCGCTGAAGGCTGCGCCCCATGCACTCCGCGGATGCCGGCGAATTCCAGCTTCGCCTGCAATGCGGCCGCCGTGAACTTGCCGTGTTCGCCATCGACGGGAATCAGCTTGGCGCCGCCGGTGAAGAATTCCGGCCCGGCGCATTCGTCTGTATTCACGTGACTTTCCGGATGGCACCAGATCGCACCCCAGGCCGGCGCCATCAGCGACAGCGCCAACGAATTCGCGGCGCCGCCGGTGACCACGGGAAAAACTTCCACCTCTGTCTCGAAGGTCTCGGCAATGCGATCCTTGACCCGCGCCGTCACCGCGTCATCGCCATAAGATACGGCACGGCCTTCATTGGCGCGGGCCAGCGCCTCCAGCATCTCGGGGCAGAAGCCCGCGCTATTGTCGCTGCCGAAATTCATTGCACACCCCCACTGGGCTGCAGTTCGATGGCGCCGAGCTGTTTGCCGGTGCCCAGATCGAAGATCAGATAGCGCTGGCGGCCGTCGGCCAGGGAAAGCCGCACGATCATCTGGCCGTCGGCGACGACGGTCTCGGCGACCCGCGCACCGGCTGGAACGGCAACCTTCAGGTCTCCGGTCCAGATCTCGGTCACGACCGGGGCGGGACCGGATGGCGCGTATTCGACGATGGGCGCCGGCGCCGGTGTGGCTTCTTCATTGGCCTGCCAATCACCGAATTTCATCATCAGGCCATAGGCCAGAACACCCATCCCGACTACGATGAGTACGCCCAGGATAATCACGATAGCCTTGAGTGCTTGCATGGATTCGTCCAGTGTCGGCCCGAAATGACGGCGCCAGCAGAAATATTGACCCACAGAATTGAAGAGGCCGAAGCCGGGCAGAGGCTCGACCGCATCCTGGCCGCGCGCCATCCGGATTTCTCCCGCAGCCGCCTGAAGGTGCTGATCGAGGAAGGCCGGGTAAGCGCCGACGGCGCGACCATAACCGAGCCGTCATACCGGGTCAAACCCGGTCAGACCTTCACGACACAAGTGCCGGAGGCCGTGGTTTACGAACCGGAAGGGCAGGAAATTCCACTCGACATCCTGTTTGAGGATTCCGAGTTGATCGTGATCGACAAGCCGGCGGGATTGGTGGTTCACCCGGCGCCCGGCAACCCGGATCTGACCCTGGTCAATGCGCTGATCGCCCATTGCGGCGACAGCCTGTCAGGCATCGGCGGCGTGCGCCGCCCGGGCATCGTGCACCGGCTCGACAAGGACACCAGCGGCGTCATGGTGGCGGCCAAGACCGACCGCGCCCACCATGCGCTGTCGCGGCAATTCGAGAAACGCAGCGCCGAGCGCGCCTATCTGGCGGTGGCTTGGGGGATGCCGTCACCCAGCCAGGGCCGGATCGAGGGCAATATCGGCCGCGACCCGCGAAACCGGAAGAAAATGGCCGTCGTGCCCGAAGGAAAGGGCAAACCGGGCGCCACCAACTACCGGATCACAAAACGCTACGGAGTCTGGGCAAGCCTCGTCGAATGCCGGCTGGAGACCGGGCGCACCCATCAGGTGCGGGTGCATATGACCCATATCGGGCATCCGCTGGTCGGTGATACGCTCTATGGCCGCGCCACGAAGGCGCGACTCAAGGGCCTGCCCGATGACATCGTGGCGGCGATGCGCAATTTCCCCCGACAGGCGCTGCATGCCAGGTTGCTGGCCTTCAAACATCCGGAAAGTCGGGAAAAATTGAGTTTCGAGACCGAATTGCCCAGCGATCTGAAAAACTTATGCGACATCTTGGAAAATATGTGAGCCATACCCATATAGTATGTACCGCGTTTGTTCGCGGGAGGGGCCTGGAGGCGAAGTCGGAATTTCCGCCCAACATTAGAATTAGATGATATAAGTACCCTGCCACAGCCCGAATAGCTCTGGTCAGGGCCTATAAGTCGGTCCGAACAACTAGGAGACAGCCATATCATGGCATCCGTACCGAGTGTCGTCGTCAGCCCGGAGGGCAACCTTCAGCGCTATTTGCAGGACATCCGGAAATTTCCGATGCTGCAGCCGGAGGAGGAATACATGCTTGCCAAACGCTGGGCGGAGCATGAGGATTCCGAGGCGGCGCAGCGCATGGTGACCAGCCATTTGCGGCTGGTGGCCAAGATCGCTATGGGCTATCGCGGCTACGGCCTGCCGCTGGCCGAGCTGATCTCGGAAGGCAATGTCGGCATGATGCAGGCGGTCAAGCGCTTCGATCCGGAGCGCGGCTTCCGCCTTGCGACCTACGCCATGTGGTGGATTCGCGCCTCGATCCAGGAATATATCCTGCATTCGTGGTCATTGGTGAAGATGGGCACGACGGCAGCCCAGAAGAAGCTGTTCTTCAACCTGCGCCGCCTGAAGGGCCAGTTGCGCGAAATCGACGACGGCGATATGCCGCCCGAAAGCGTCGAGAAAATCGCTACCACGCTGGGCGTCAGCGAGCAAGATGTGGTCAGCATGAACCGGCGCCTTTCCGGCGGCGATCACTCGCTGAATGCGCCGCTGCGCAAGGACGGCGACGGCGAATGGATGGACTGGCTGGAGGATAAGTCCGACAACCAGGAGACCATGGTCGCCGAGGCGGACGAGCTGGACAAGCGCCGCGCGCTGCTGACCGATGCCATGAGCACGTTGAACGAGCGCGAGCGCCATATCCTGACCGAGCGCCGCCTGAAGGACGATCCGATGACGCTGGAGGATCTCAGCAAGGTTTACGACATCAGCCGCGAGCGGGTGCGCCAGATCGAGGTCCGCGCGTTCGAAAAGCTGCAGAAGAACATGCGCAACGCGGCCCGCGAGAAACGCCTGCCGATCAGCGAGTTCGCGTAATCAGCCATATCAGTTAGGGAGGGGTGCCGCGCGCCGCCTCTCCCGGTGGCGCATCTTGACGCCAGCCCACGTCCAGTGAGAAGCTGGCGTCATGCAAACCATCACCATACCGGCCCGCAAAGGCCACGCGGTTGATGTCGCCGCCGGGCAGACGATCCGCATCACCACGCCGAAGGGTCAACAGGCCGCCGACTT
>CAXMQC010000245.1:0-3323 GCA_964195285.1 Akkermansiaceae bacterium | reverse complement strand
TTTCCGATCCGGGATTTCTCCGAGCGCGCACAGCTTGAATTCGTGCGCTACGAGCTGGAGAATCCCAAATACGACACCGAAGAGTGCCAGCAGCGGGGCATAACCTATGCCGCGCCGTTGAAGGTGACCCTGCGGCTTGTGGTCTGGGATATCGATGAGGACACCGCCGCGCGGTCGATCCGCGATATCAAGGAGCAGGACGTCTATATGGGCGATATGCCCCTGATGACGGGCAATGGCACCTTTATCGTGAATGGCACCGAGCGTGTGATCGTCAGCCAGATGCACCGCTCGCCGGGCGTCTTCTTCGATCACGACAAGGGCAAAACCCACTCGTCGGGCAAGTTCCTGTATGCGGCGCGGGTTATCCCTTATCGCGGGTCCTGGCTGGATTTCGAATTCGACGCCAAGGATCTGGTTTTCGTGCGTATCGACCGGCGCCGCAAATTGCCGGCGACGACCTTGCTGCTTGCACTCGACAGTGACGAGACGGCGGCGTTGCGCATCAAGCGCGAGAAAGACGAGAAAGGTCTTGAGCCCCATGAGGCGCAGGGCATGTCGAAGGAAGAAGTCTTAAATTGTTTCTATGACACCGTTACTTATGCGGGGACCAAAAAGGGCTGGAAAACCAAATTCGATGTCGAGCGCATGAGGGGACACAAGGTCGTGTCCGACCTCATCAATGCCAAATCCGGCAAGGTGGTGGCCGAGGCCGGATCGAAATTGACGCCGCGGGTCATCAAAAAGCTGACCGAGGGCGGGCTGAAGGAAATTCTGGTCAGTGACGAAGAGATCATCGGTGGCTATATCGCCGAAGATATCATCGATGAGAAAACCGGCGAAATCTTCGCTGAAGCCGGCGACGAGATCACGGAAGAAGTTCTGGCGACGCTTAGCGAGGCTGGCTACAAGGCCCTGCCGACGCTGGCGATCGACCATATTAATGTGGGCGCCTATGTTCGCAACACGTTGGCCGGCGACAAGAATGCCAACCGCGAAGAAGCGCTGATCGATATTTACCGTGTGATGCGCCCAGGCGAGCCGCCGACCCTGGAAACTGCGGAAGCGCTGTTCCGCGGCCTGTTTTTCGACAATGAGCGCTACGACCTGTCGTCCGTCGGCCGGGTAAAGATGAACTCGCGTCTCGAAATGGAGACCGACGACCAGGTTCGCACTTTGCGTAAGGAAGACATCCTGTCGATCCTCAGGACTCTCGTTGATTTGAAGGACGGGCGCGGCGATATCGACGATATCGACCATCTGGGCAATCGCCGGGTGCGTTCGGTCGGCGAGTTGATGGAGAACCAGTACCGCATAGGCCTGTTGCGCATGGAGCGCGCGATCCGCGAACGCATGAGTTCGGTCGATATCGACAGCGTCATGCCGCATGACCTGATCAACGCCAAGCCGGCGGCGGCGGCGGTTCGCGAGTTTTTCGGCTCGTCGCAGCTTTCGCAGTTCATGGATCAGACCAACCCGCTGTCGGAAATCACCCATAAAAGGCGCCTTTCGGCGCTTGGCCCGGGCGGCCTGACGCGTGAGCGCGCCGGCTTTGAGGTGCGTGACGTGCATCCGACCCATTATGGCCGCATCTGTCCGATCGAGACCCCGGAAGGCCCGAACATCGGACTGATCAACAGCCTGGCGACCTATGCGCGGGTTAACCAGTACGGCTTCATCGAAACGCCCTACCGCAAGGTGGTCAAAGGCAAGGTTACCGATGACGTGGAGTATATGTCGGCGATGGACGAGGGCCGCTACACGGTGGCCCAGGCAAACGCCGAACTGGATTCCAAACGCAAATTCACCAGCGACCTGGTGAGTTGCCGGCGTGGCGGCGAATATATCATGTCGCGTCCGGAAGACATCAACCTGATGGACGTTTCGCCGAGGCAGATCGTCTCGGTGGCCGCGGCGCTGATCCCGTTCCTGGAGAACGACGACGCCAACCGCGCGCTGATGGGGTCTAACATGCAGCGACAGGCAGTGCCGCTGATCCGCGCCGAGGCGCCGCTGGTCGGTACTGGCATGGAAGAGCGGGTTGCCCGGGATTCCGGCGTCAGCATCGTCGCGAAGCGTGCCGGCATTATCGATCAGGTGGATGCCACCCGCATCGTGGTTCGCGCGACCGGCGAAACGGCATCGAGCGAGTCGCGTGTTGACATCTATAACCTGTTGAAATTCCAACGTTCAAACCAGAATACTTGCATTACCCAGCGCCCGCTGGTGAAGGTGGGTGACCTGGTCCAGGCGGGCGACATTATCGCTGACGGCCCATCGACCCAGCTCGGCGAGTTGGCGCTGGGCCGCAACGTGCTGGTCGCCTTCATGCCTTGGAACGGATACAATTTCGAGGATTCTATCCTGATTTCCGAGCGGATCGTCCGCGACGACGTCTTTACCTCGATCCATATCGAGGAGTTCGAGGTCATGGCCCGCGATACCAAGCTGGGCCAGGAGGAAATCACCCGCGACATCCCGAATGTAGGCGAGGAAGGCCTCAAGAATCTCGACGAGGCGGGCATCACCTACATTGGCGCCGAGGTCCAGGCGGGCGATATCCTGGTCGGCAAAGTGACGCCGAAGGGCGAATCGCCGATGACCCCGGAAGAAAAACTGTTGCGGGCGATCTTCGGCGAAAAGGCCTCGGACGTTCGCGATACGTCCCTGCGCGTGCCGCCAGGCGTGACCGGCACGGTGGTCGAAGTGCGGGTATTCTCGCGCCGCGGCGTCGACAAGGACGAACGTGCACTGGCCATCGAACGGTCGGAAATCGAGCGCTTGGGCAAGGACCGCGACGACGAGCGCGGCATCCTGGAACGTTCGCTGCGCAGCCGCCTCAACGAATTGCTTCCGGATAAATCGGTGACCGGTGGACCCAAGGGGCTGGAAACGGGCGTCAAACTGACCCGTGAAGTGCTGGACGCCTATACCGTCGGTCAGCTTCGCCAGATCGTCGTCAAGGACAACAAAGTCAACGACGAGATGGAAGCGTTGAACCGGCATTTCGATGAGGCGATCGGTCTTCTGCAGCACCGTTTCGACGACAAGGTCGAAAAACTGCAGCGTGGCGACGAGTTGCTGCCGGGTGTTATGAAAATGGTCAAGGTGTTCGTCGCGGTGAAGCGCAAGCTGCAGCCGGGCGACAAGATGGCTGGGCGGCACGGCAACAAGGGCGTGATCTCGAAGATCATGCCGATGGAAGACATGCCCTATCTCGAGGACGGGACCCAGGTCGACATCGTGCTAAACCCGCTCGGCGTGCCGAGCCGCATGAATGTCGGGCAGATTCTCGAAACCCATTTGGGATGGGCCTCGGCGGG
>CAXMQC010000244.1:0-3346 GCA_964195285.1 Akkermansiaceae bacterium | reverse complement strand
GAATGGCCGGCGACCGCAACGCCGACGCGTTTCGCCTTGATCGGGCCGCGTGTGGTCTCGACGCCCTCGACCCTGCCGTTGTTGATGACGAAGCCGGTAACCTCGCAGTTCTGGATGATATCGACGCCGCGCTGGTCGGCGGCACGCGCATAGCCCCATGCCACGGCGTCATGGCGCGCGGTGCCGCCGCGGCGCTGAATGGACGCGCCGATGATGGGGTAGCGCGTGTTGCGCGAGACGTTGAAGATCGGCGCTTCGGCCTTCACTTGCTTGGCGTTCAGTATTTCCGAGTCCACCCCGTTCAGGCGGATGGCGTGGACGCGGCGGTTCAACTCGCGCCAGTCATGCAGATTATGCGCCAGGTTCATCACCCCGCGCTGGCTGAACATCACATTGAAGTTCAGATCCTGTGACAGGCCTTCCCACAGCTTCAGGGAATGTTCGTAAATCGCCGCGCTTTCGTCCCACAGATAGTTGGATCGCACGATCGTGGTGTTGCGGCCGGTGTTGCCGCCGCCCAGCCAGCCCTTCTCGAGCACCGCGACATTGTTGATGCCATGTTCTTTTGCCAGGTAATGAGCGGTCGCCAGCCCGTGGCCGCCGCCGCCGATAACCAGGATATCGTATTCCGGTTTCGGGTCGGGGCTGCGCCAGGCACGTTGCCAGTTTTCGTGATAGCTCAGCGCGTTGCGCACAAGGCTGAATACGGAATATTTCGCCATCGACGGACCTCCCTTCCGGCTGCGCAACTAGAATGCGGCAGGCGCCGCGCCGGTGCAAGCCGGGATGGCCAATCCATTAGGGCCGGGGGGGCCGGCGATCAAGCCTCTGCGCGACAGGAAATCATGCCTGTGCGACGCACGCCAAAACCCGTCTCGGCAAAGGCGGACATCACGGGCATTCGAGGCACGCTTCGGTAACAAGCCAGCACAAGACCGAAAAATTAACCATAAGTTAGCCAATATTTGATTTGATCGACATTACCGCCAGTGTCGCTGAATTTACACAACTCCCGCGACCTGAATACCAGTTCGACTGAAACCGCATACCGATCCCTCAGAAAATTCGCGCCTGTCGCGAAGGAAGGAACCAGAAGATGAAGAAGTTTTTCATAGCAGCCCTGATCACGGTTTTCCTGTCGCCCACGGCCGTTATGGCCGGCGAGTATGACGGCCGTATCCGTGATTTGGTCAAAAACCAGATCAAGGGCTGGACGACCAGCCCCGCCATCGTCGCCGCGATCAATGCCCAAAACGGCAAGCATGCCACCCTTAGTCAGGCAAATATTGATGCGCTGGACAAGCAGTGGCGCGCGGAAACCAAGTCCAACGCCAAGCCGATGATCAACGAAATGCTGGGCCGCGACGCCTCGAAGGAACTCGCCGGCCACAAAAACGAAAGCGCGGGCCTGTTCACCGAAATCTTCGTCATGGACAACAAGGGGCTCAATGTCGCACAGAGCGATGTGACCTCGGATTACTGGCAGGGCGACGAGGCCAAATGGAAGAAATCCTTCCTGGCCGGCCCGGACGGCATGTTCATCGACGACGTTGAATTCGACGAATCGACCCAGACCTATCAGGCCCAGGTCAACCTCGCGATCGTCGACCCCGCCAGCGGCAAGGCGATCGGCGCCATTACGGTCGGCGTCAATGTCGAATTGCTGCCCAAATGACGTCGCTTCGGCGTGCCGGTAACTAGCCCAACCGCTTGAGTTAGGAGTGTTCACCATGAACACCGCAACGACCCGCGAGGCGGTAAAACCCGCCACATCCGAAAAGACGGACCACAAATCCGTCAGCCAGGGTTTCTGGACGATAGAGCGCAAGATCGCGGGTATCGTTGCAATCCTGGTCGTTGTTGGTATCGGCGCGATGACCGCGATCAGCGCCGATCGGCAACAAAGTGACCTGCGCGTGATGTCGCAGGATTCCGGGATAACCGTGACAAAGATGCTGGCCGGCGCAACGTCGGGTGGCGTCCGCTGGAAAAAGGCCGACCGCATCGAGGCAGCCTATGCAGAACTCGTGAATGAAGCAGGCTCGACTATCGCCAACATCATGGTCTGGGATAGCGCAGGCACGGTGCTGACGCACTACGAATCCGGCAAGTGGAACCTGGTCGATTTAGCCGCTTTCCTGGCGCGGTTTAATCAGCGCCTGGAAAGCGGCGGATCGGCAGTCATGGTACACGAAAACCATCTAATCGTCGCCGCGCCCGTGACCACGGGGGCCGACCGTGCCCGCGTTGGCACGCTGGCGGTGGCATGGAGCATGGACCAACTGAACCAGAAAGTTTCCAGCACGTTGAAGGCCCAGATCGTCGCCGGCACTGTCGTCGTGATCGCCCTGGTCTCGACCTTGCTGCTATCGCTCAGCAGCACGGTTACCCGGCCGGTCAAAGTGATGACCGATACGATGACCCGGCTCACCGAAGGCGATGTCGATGCGGAAGTTCTCGGCCGGCACCGTCGTGACGAGCTCGGCGGCATGGCCCGGGCGGTCCAGATATTCAAGGACAACGCCATCGACAAGCTACGACTGGAACAGGACCAGGCCGATGCGCAACAGAGTGCCGAGGCGGAAAAACGCGAGACCATATTGACGATGGCCGACCGTTTCGAACGCTCGGTCAAGGAAGTCGTGGACGGCGTGTCTTCGTCGGCAACGGAGATGCAGGCGACCGCACAGCAGATGTCATCGACCGCCGAGGAAACCAGCCGCCAGTCGGCCAGCGTCGCCAGCGCCTCGGAACAGGCGACCGCAAATGTCGAAACAGTGGCCGCCACGGCCGAGGAATTGAGCGCATCGATTTCTGAAATCGGGCGCCAGGTCTTGCAGTCGGCGAAGATCGCCCAGAATGCGGTCGACGAAACCGAGACAACCAACGAGACGGTCAAGGGCCTGGCCGAGGCCGCGGCCAAGATCGGCGAAGTGGTCAATCTGATCAACGATATCGCCGGCCAGACCAACCTCCTGGCGCTGAACGCCACGATCGAGGCGGCGCGCGCCGGCGAAGCGGGCAAGGGTTTTGCGGTGGTCGCCCAGGAGGTCAAGAACCTGGCCAACCAGACCGCCAAGGCGACCGAGGAGATTTCAACCCAGATCGGTTCGGTGCAGGAAGAAACAACCAGCGCCGTCGACGCGATCGAGAAAATCCGCGGCATTATCGGCGAGGTCAACGACATCGCCACCACGATCTCTTCGGCCGTCGAGGAGCAGGGCGTGTCGACCCAGGAGATCGCGCGCAATGTCCAGCAGGCGGCCCAGGGCACGCAGGATGTGAACAGCAACATCGAGAGCGTCAACAACGCCGCCGGCGAGACCGGCACCGCGTCGGGCCAGGT
>CAXMQC010000243.1:0-2143 GCA_964195285.1 Akkermansiaceae bacterium | reverse complement strand
TCCTTCGATACCGGCAGCACGACCGCCTGCGTGGCCCGCGCGCTGACCGGGCGGCGCGGCTTGACGGTCGTCACCAACTCGCTGGATATCGCGCGCGCCATGGCCGGGACCAGCCGGGTCTTCATGGCAGGCGGCGAGATGAATGCCGAACTTGGCGCCGGGCTGGGGGCAACAGCGGTCGAGTTTGTTGCGCAGTTCAGGGTGCGGACCGCCTTCCTGTCGGCCGGCGCCATCGACGCCGAGGACGGGCTGACCGATTTCGATATGGCCGAGGCACAATTCAGCCATGCCCTGATCGAAGCCGCCGAACGGGTCATCGTGGTCGCCGACCACAGCAAGTTCGGCAAGCGCGCCCTGGTCCGTGCCTGCGAGATTGAGGCGATCGACATGCTGATAACCGATGCTCCACCACCACCAGACCTGGCCGAACGACTGGAAGAGGCCGGCGTGGTGGTGGAAATCGCCGGCAGGAACGCCTGAGTTTTCCTTGTGCTTCGCCACCGTTATGGTAGGGCTTGGCGGTTATAGAACCTCAACAGGGGGCGAGATAATCATGGAACTTCATGTCGGCCAGACGGCCACGCGCAGCCTGACGCTGACGCAAAAACATGTCGATATGTAAGGCGAGATGACCGGTGACTACAACCCGCTGCATTTCGACGCCGACTTCGCCGCGAAGACTAAATTCGGCGGGTTGATCGTGCAAGGCGGGCTGACCACCGGCATCCTGAATGCGCTGGTCGCCATGGACATGCCGGGGCCGGGAACCGTGTTTCTGAGCCATGATTTCAAATTTACCGGGCCGGTCTATATCGACGACACCATCACCGCTGTGGCCGAGGTGCTGAAGGTTCACGCGGAAAAGCCGGTGACCCATTTGAAGATCGAGATCACCCGCCAGACCGGCGATTCCGTGCTGGAAGGCGAGGCCTGGTGCTACACGATGAAACCCGACGGCTAATACCAAGGAGCGTTAATAAAGACCCATTTGACCGGTTTCCCTTGTCCGCTGGTAAGGCGTGGTTCGCGCCGTGGCGCCGGGCGCCACAAGCGGGCCGCAACGCAGCCAGCGGTCAAGGGAAGCCGGCCTTCGGTGGGGCTTCGCGGCCCGCCGGGTGCGTTGCGGCCCTTGCCCGATGCGGGTGCATCGTGGCCTACGAACCGCGCCTGCCCGGGCGGGCCGCGAAGCCCCATCAAATGAGTCTTTATTAACGCTCCTTGGTATAGCGGCGTTTTTTCAGAATCGCCGGCGGTAGCCCAGCGCGAAGAAGTTGGAGCCGCCGTCATCGGTGCCGTAGAGGCCGTAGGCGGCAGAGCGGTGGTGCAGGCGCAGGACGAATTCCTGGCTGCGGTTGGCCGGCGTGGAAAAGGCGGCCTCGATGCCCAGAAAGTGCAGGAACCTCCGGGTCGGCGGGTCGACACGTTCTTCCAGCGGCGGCAGGCTGGAGGCCAGCGAGACGCCGGTCGCCAAGGCGAGGCTGCCGGTCCAGAACGGGTCGATCCAGCGCAGGCCAAGGGCGAGGTCGCCTTCCCAATGGCGCTGCTCGCCGAAATGCCGAACCGCGATGGCCTCAACCTCCCAGGCGAAGTCCTCGCCCATGCGGCCGATCTCGCGCGTCAGACCGATCCCGGCGAACCAGCTGTTCTCAAAATCGGACCCGATGCCCGGTATATCCTCGATATCGCCGTCGGTGCCCCAGGCGCCCCAAAATGTCACGGCCCAAGGCCCCGCCTCTGTCGCGGTGCTTTCTTGGGCCAGGGCCACCGCCGGCACCCACAGCAACAGCCCGCCCGCCAAACATCCTGCTCGGAAATAATTTTGCAACCTTGCTCCCCTCGTAAAAAGCCCTGCCCGGCTCTCAGAGGATCAATCTATCACAGCCGTCCATGCACCGCGTTTAGGAAAGTCGCCTCCATGTCGTCGGCGTTCATCGGGCGCGGGTTGCCGCCGGTCGAGGGGTCTGATTCGGCCAGCTTGCCGACATCGCCTGAACGGTCGTCGGGCACTTCCATAAGCGCCAGGTTGTCGGGAATGCCGAGGTCGGCACGGAACTGTATGACCCACTCCAGCAGCGCGCCATAGCCGACATCGCGCAAGCCGAGCACCTGGCACAGCAAATCCATCCGCGCCTCGATCGCCGGC
>CAXMQC010000242.1:0-4128 GCA_964195285.1 Akkermansiaceae bacterium | reverse complement strand
CGGGTCGTAGCCGATCCGCGCGCCTGCCGGCAAATCATGATCAATCTGTTGTCCAATGCGGTCAAATTTACGCCGCCCGGTGGACGGATCAGCGTATCTGCCAATGTAAATGATGTCGGCGAGTTCGTTTTCATGGTCGTTGATACCGGCATCGGTATTGCGGAAGAGGATCAGGAAAAAATCCTGAAACCCTTTACCCAGGCCGATTCGTCCCTGGCTCGCAGGTATGAGGGAACGGGTCTTGGATTGCCGTTGACCAAGAGCTTGGTCGAGTTGCATGACGGGCGGCTGGAACTTGAAAGTACGCCGCAAAAAGGAACGTCAGTATGCGCGATCTTCCCTAGTGATCGCGTCATTCAAAACAGCGTGGCCGCCGAATGAAATACGCCAGACAGATATATAAACGCAAAGCGCACTTGGAGTCGCCGACCGGCATGAACCGGCAACAGCCTAAAGACGCCGGCCGGATCCCGGCGACATGGAAGCGTTCCATACCCGCGCTAGCCGGCCTCGTCCTGCTGTCCGGATGTACCGCAGGCATGCCCGACTGGGTTCCCGACCTGACTGGCGGCGAAGGGCAGATCGCGCAACGCGTATCGTCGCGAATCATCGATGACGCGCCAGCGCCCGAGCAAGCCACCACGGCCGAAATTGAGCCCGACGCCCCCCCCATCCCCACTGTTTCTCCTGCGCCGGCGGCGCCCACGCGCGAGGAAGTGCTGGCAATACAATCCGACCTCGATGCATTGGGATATAATCCGGGTCTGGTCGACGGCATTGCCGGGACGCAAACCAGAGAGGCCATCAAGGCCTACCAGAAAGACCTGGGGTGGGTAGTCGACGGCCAGATTACCCAGGACTTGGCCACCAGCCTGGCCGCCGCTCCCCGGCCGGAAACGCCGCTGACACCCGACCTGGCGGCCGCCCCGGAATTGTCGCCCGAACCCGCGCCCGAACCCGCGCCAGCGGTCGAGCCCGAAATCGAGCCGGAGATCGAAACGGCGGTCGAGCCGGAAATTGAGCCGGAGATCGAAACGGCGGTCGAGCCGGAAATTGAGCCGGAGATCGAGCCGGAGATCGAAATGGCGGTAGAGCCGGAAATTGAGCCGGAGATCGAAACGGCGGTCGAGCCCGAAATCGCGCCTGAAGTCGAGCCGGAGATCGAAACGGCAGCCAAGCCGGAGATCGAACCAGAGATCGAGCCGGAGATCGAAACGGCAGCCAAGCCCGAAATCAAGCCTGAGGTTCAGGCTCCCGTTAAGGTGGTTCGTGTCGACAATGCGGACACCCCGCCGTTCTACGACGCCGGTGACGCCTACATCTGGAGTAATGGCAGAGTCGAAACCGTTGTGAGAATAGCCGGCAACAAACTGTTTTGGCGGGTCGACAATGGCGTTCGCTTTACCGCCGACCGAAATTTCCTGGTCCCGCCGTCGAGCTGGACCGGCCCGGCAGGAACCGGCGAGGCCGATGCCCGCCTGAATGTGCGTACATTCTGGCCGCTTACCGCCGATTCGCCGTTCGCCTTCAAGGTCGTGGACAATGGACAGCAGCAGGCATGGCAATGCCGCATATCCGGCACCGAAAATGTAACGGTTCCAGCCGGACAATTCGACGTGGTCGCCTTGGCCTGTGATCGCGACCGGGCGCCCGCAGGCGAATGGGTCCGGCGCATATGGCATTACGCTCCCGAGGTGCGCCATTACGTCGCCAGGATCGACATCATGCCTGATGGCAGCCAGAGATCGAAAGAACTTGTGGGAATTCGTCCCGGGGCCGAAGACTGGCCGCCGGCTGTCAGGGCGGGGCTGGATCGGGCGATCCAGGATGCGCTTGGCGGCATGCCCGATGGCGAACGCAGCCTGTGGAGCAGCACCGTGGTCGAGGAAGAATTCGTAATTCTTCCCCGCGCGACTCGCGATACTGCCGACGGTGCACACTGCCGTACATTTGAGCTGACCGCCCGCAGCGCCAGTGTTTCACGGACTTATCCGGCGCTGGCCTGCAAGTCCGACGACGGCAAAAATTGGCGAATTCCTAACAATAACGGCAGGCGGCTAAAGAACGATTCGTTCCTGACCAGCGCCAGCTAGTCGGGTCGGTCGGTCGGTTGGGGTTGATCCGGCCGGCTAGTTGAGCCAAAACAGGATCGACTGATTGTCATCGGGATTCGCGACGCGCATGACCGCACTACATATCCCTGACAGACCACCGGATAGATTTGCCGTTCGCGGCGTTGTCCATTTCGGCGCCGGGTCCCTTGCGGTTCTATTGCTTCTGTCAACCCTGGCCGCGTGCGGCTTCAGGAACCCGCCACCCCCGCCCGCGCCGCCGCGGTCCGAGGCCACGGCGCCCCCCGTAACGATCCTTCCCGAGAAGCCGCTGACGCCGGACCAGATCGCCCTTGTTCAATCGATGTTGGCGAAGCGGGGTTATGAGCCGGGTCCCGCCGACGGCAAGATGGGCCCCAATACCTCGCGCGCGATCGCCCGCTATCAACGCGAAAAGGGGCTAACGGTAGACGGCGCCGCCACCGCCAGCCTGATCCATCATATGCGGGGCCAGCCTGAAATCGCGCCGCAGGTAATTTCGGTCGAGACCGCCATCCCTCCAGACCTTTATCCGGTCGGCACGCGCTTTGTCTATTCCGGGATCGAGCTTCATACGGTAACCGGCGTCAAAGGCGCGCGGATCAACTGGAAAACCAACCTCGGCGACCAGTACGTCACCGGGCCGCATTTCGGGCTGCCGGAACTGGAGTGGCAATCGGGAACCTGGAAGGGCACCGCCGTGTCTACCCTGCCGCCCGAAACCTCCTGGCCGCCAAACCAGGGAATGGACATATATTTCGAGGTGACCAGCCAGGAATGGAACGATGCCCAGGGCAAGAACGCCCAGCGCCATGTCAGCGATGTCAGTTGGTCATGCAGCAACAAGGGCGCGAGAGCAGTCAAAGTGCCGGCTGGTTCGTTCACCACGCAGGCAATCGTCTGCGACCGTTCGCCCGCGCCCACGGGAGCCTGGCAGACACGTGTCTGGTACTATTTGCCGACAGCCGGCCATTTCGCCCGTCGCGACGATTTCGACGACGAGGGCCAGGAAATCGCCAAGATGGAACTGGTCGCGATATTGCCGGGCGGCAACGAAACACAACGCAAGAGCCGCGAAAACGCGATTCACGGTGCGCTGGATCGCGCTTCGCCCGGCGAGACCACCGTATGGCGCAGCCCGGAAGGCGCGGAAAGCTACGTTATCAGGGTCAATAGCGGGTTCTACAGCCCTGGCGGCAGGCAATGCCGCACCTACAGCGTCACAAAACAGGGTACCCTGCCACGGCGTGAATTCCCGGCTGTCGCTTGCAAAAGCACGCGCAATAAGCGCTGGATCACACCGGGCCTCAAATGACTCCGTCCAGGCTCCCGGAATGGATATCGGCCGATGGGGCATCCTCGATCCGGTAGTAGTCGCCTTTGTCGGCCACAAAAACATGCTTGATCAGCCTGATGCCGTTCGGTTCGTCCAGCGAGCCGGCGGCGACGGCGATATGGTTCCGCGACCCGTCGTCCCAGAACAGGGTCGATCCGCATCTGCCGCAGAACCCCCGCCGCACCCCCGGCGAGGAGTCGTACCAGGCCAGGGTCTCGTTCGTTTGCATGACCAAATCTTCATTCCGGCAGGCGCCGAAGGCCGCGAAATGCCCCGTGGTCTTGCGGCATTGGGTGCAGTGGCAGGCGATCGCGTCGCGCAAATCGCCCGCCACCCGGTAGCGAACCCCGCCGCAAAGGCATCCGCCGGCGCTGCCGTTATTTTTCGGTGTCATAATACTGATCGAACTGCGGCAACCCATCGCTGATATCGTAGTAGTCGCCCTTATCGGCGACATAGATATGGTCTGTCATCTTCAACCCCGTGGGCTGGTCGAGCGTCCCGGCCAGAATTTCGATCCTGTCCGCGCCGTTCCGCTCCCAGAACAGGCTGGAGCCACAGCGCGAACAGAACCCCCGCCGCGCGCCCGGCGAGGATTGATACCAGGCGAGCGAATCATCGGTCTCGAAGGACAGCGCCGACCGGTCGCAGGTCGTGGCCGCGAAATAATGCCCAGTCATCTTGCGGCACTGGCTGCAATGG
>CAXMQC010000241.1:0-2544 GCA_964195285.1 Akkermansiaceae bacterium | reverse complement strand
ACGCCGCGTCCGGTCTTGTACATGGTGGCCAGAACATACTGGGCCTCGGCATGATCGTTTTCGGCCGCCTGGCGATAATAGGGGGCCGCCGCGTCGATGCGGCCGTCGCGCGCCAGCGACATCGCCTCGCGGAAGGCTTTTTGCGCCACCTCGGGATCGGCTTCCGTCGGCGGGGGCGGATCGATGCGCCCGGCCCCGCCCGCCACACAGCCGGCCAGCAGCCCAATTGCCAGGACGGCCGGGAGAATTCGTCCGGTTCGCCGCACTATGGTCATTTTTATCCAATATTTTATTTCCAGACGGAGCAGTTTAACCTCGCCGGCCCGGCCCGACCATTGTTTAAACCACGGCGTTTATTACTTTATTGTTATGCTGGGTGGCTATTCATGATGGGTAAGCATCTACTGAAACACTGGAAATAGGGTTAACCGAGGCAATAGTGGCGCAAAAAGAAGGAAATTTGGGTTACCTGACCGGGCAGTTGCTGATCGCCATGCCGCATTTGCAGGATACGCGATTTGAGCGCTCGGTAATCTATATTTGCGTCCATAATGAAGACGGCGCGATGGGATTGGTCGTCAACCGTCTATCCGAGGATCTGACCTTCCCCGACCTGCTGGAACAAGTTGGCGTCGAGCTGACATCCGAAAACGTCTCGATGCCTATCCATATTGGCGGACCGGTCGAAGCCGGCATGGGTTTCGTGCTCCACACCAGCGACTATGTGCAAGGCAGCACGATTCAGGTCAACGATACTATATCGTTGACCCATACCGTCGAGATCCTGAAAGATATCGCCGACGGACGCGGACCACGTCAGGCCATGCTGGCGCTGGGCTATGCCGGTTGGGGCGCGGGCCAGCTGGACGGCGAATTCCAGGAAAATTCATGGCTGAACGTGCCCGCCGACGAAGGGCTCATTTTCGAGGGCAGCCAGCGGGACAAATGGCAGCGTTCGATCGCCAAGCTGGGCGTCGACGTCTCTTTGCTGTCCGGCGAAGCGGGACACGCCTAGCCGCTTCACGCCCCGCATCCGGCCCAGCCAGGTTATCTAATGACAAAGCGGTGAGTTTCGGTGCAGCATGCCGGCCGGTGCGCACATTTGCGAGAAGAGTTCGGCATGACGAATGGCAATGGCACGTTGAGGGCACGGGTCGAAGGCGGCGGCACGCCAGTTGTGGAGTCTTGGGGTTCAAATGCGGAATACGGCGTTCTGCGCGATGTTCTGCTCGGCCCGGTCGAGAGTTTTTCCTGGATGGAGGCGAACGCTCAATTCAGTTCCATCGTGCGCGATACCCAGCGCAAGGGCATGGCCTTCGACAAGCAATTGGCCATGCGCCAATACCGCGAGTTGGTGGAAGCCTATGAAGATGCGGGCGTCACGGTCCATACGCTGGACGTCAACCATGACACGCCCTACCAGGTCTATACGCGCGATTCCAGCTTCATGACGCCCTACGGCGCCGTCGTCTGCCAATTGGCCAACCCGCGCCGGCGCGGCGAATATGCCGAGGTTCTGCGGTTCTACCTCGCCAACAACATCCCGATCTACGATATGGTCAGCGCCGGCAATTTTGAAGGCGGCGATTTCAACATGATCGAACCGGGCGCCGTGCTGGTCGGCTATACCGGCCTGCGCTGCGAGGAGATTGCGGCCCGGCAGGTCGGCGGCTGGTTCAAGGATGAGGGCTGGGATGTCAAGTACGCGCCGATTGACGGCTTCTACGTCCATATCGACCTGATGGTCTGCATGCTGGCCGAAAAGCTGGCGGCGGTCTGCCTTGAAACCACCCAACCGGACGTCGTGGATTGGCTGAAGACGAGGAAAATCGAAATCCTGCCGGTAAGCTTCCGCGACACCATGGCGCTGGGCTGCAACGTCATGTGCCTCGGCGGCGAGCGGGTTATCTCGCCGGCGCATAGCAAAGATTTGAACGATCGGCTGCGCGCCCTCGGCTTTACCGTCTACGATCCGGAAATGACCATGTTCACCCAGGCCGGTGGCGGCATCCACTGCATGGCGCAACCCCTGCGCCGCGATGCGGTTTAACTTTTGTCCGCTTTCGGAGCTGAAAGCGGTCGTCATCCACGCGCAGTGATTGAGTCCGCTCCTAGCCATAACCCGACATTTGCATTATAGACGGCCCGGTCATACGCTACGGCGATGCTGCTATGCGCAGCGGGCGAATTCGCCTGAGTCAGTTGAATATTGACCCTGAACAAAACTTCACTTTCAGGTACGGGGGACGCGTCATGAGTTGGCAGATGTCGACAGCCGTAACAGAAATACTCGCCGCAGTCGCGGTCGTGCTTACCGTCTTCTATCTGGCAGTCCAGATTCGGCGAAATACCATAGCAACACATTCTCAAACGCATTATCTGACCACCGCGGCCCTATCGAAGGACGCGGCGATGATGGCGTCGAGCGCCGACCTAAGTCATGTCTATCGCCTCGGCCTGTCGAATTTGGAGGAGTTGGGCGAAGACGAATCATTTCGCTTCGCCCTCAATGCCACCAGTCAGTTCCGAACCTTCGAAAACCTT
>CAXMQC010000240.1:0-2805 GCA_964195285.1 Akkermansiaceae bacterium | reverse complement strand
GGGGGCAGCGACACAGGGATGATACCCGGCATCGAAGGCGAAGGTCGAGCCGTCGACGAGATGAAACGCCTCGCCGACTTTTTCACCGTCGGCCTGCAGAAGTTGCATGCCAAACCCATGATCAGGCTTGAAGCGGAAGTTATAAACTTCGTTGTGACGTGTCTCGTCATGTTCGCGGTCGGTGTCGTGTTTGTGCGGCGGGAATCCCGACCAACCACCGGCGCCGACAGTGTACAGTTCTGACACCAGCAGGCGGCCAACACGGTCATGGTGCTTGTTGCCAAGGATATGCTTGATCTTGCGATGGGTCTTGGTGTCGTCCGAACCGTATTGGATCTTGTCGATATCATCGGCGCGCACGGCAAAGGGTTCCAGGGTTTTGTCATATTTGGCGCCGGCCACGAACACTTCCGCCGATTCCGACGTGCAAACGAATTCGCCTGTAGTCGCTGTCGGGACGTAGACGCCTTCCGGTTCTCCGTCCCACACATCGCTGATGCGCTGACCGATCCCACTATAACGTTCGCCTTCCACCTCGACGTCGATTTGGCCGGTCGCCGGCACGATGCAGGTTTCATAGCCAGGCGTCTGGTATGAAAACGCCTGCCCTTTTTCCAGCTTTATGATGTTGAAGTAGGTCAGCGGGACAAGGGAGTCCTCCACGTCGATGATCGGTTTGTTGTGATTGTCAAACGGCGGAATGTTCATGGGAATCTCCAAACCTGATTTCTGAAAGGGTGTGGGAATCTAAAAACCGCAACAGTTCTTCGGGCGTCGGCATGGCGGTCGAGCAGGCGACGCGGGTGACCACAAGGGCGGCTGCCGCCGAGCCCTGAACGACGGCATCCTCGACCGTCATGGCGTTCGCGAGGCCCGCCATCAGGCCCCCCATGAAGGCATCGCCGGCGCCAGTCGGCTTGAGCGCCGACACCGGAAAAACGCCCGTATCGAACGACTCGCCCCTGGTCAGCGTGGTCGAGCCCCGGTGCCCCATCTTGTAGACGACGAAGGACGACGCGCCCGCCAACAAGCCGGCGGCATAGTCCCGGCCCAACCCGTAGCCGCCCGCGGCGACACCGAATTCCTCGTCGTTGCCGATGACGATATCGCATTGCGAAAGCGCCGCGGAGTACACCGACGCCGCCTCCTCGGGCGAGGCCCAGGAATAGGGGCGGTAATCCATGTCGATTATGACCGGGGCGCCGCCGGCGGCGGCGCGGTCGATAGCGTGAAAGATCGCCGTTCGCGAAGGCTCGTCCGCGAGCGCAGTGCCCGACACGATAACGCCGCCGACCTTATCGTAGTCAGGCCCATCGACATCGCCGCTGTTCATTTGAAAATCGGCGGCGCCGTTCCGGTAAATCACGGACTGGCAGTTTTCCAACCGCGTTTCGGCCACCGCCAGGGTATTGCGGGCCTCCCCACCCACGATGCGGCAATGGGCCGTATCGACGCCGAATTCATGCAACTTGTTAGTCGTGAAACGCCCGATGGCGTCGTCGGAAAAACAGGTCACCAGTTCGGCTCGGCACCCCAGCTTGGCCAAGGCGACGGCGATATTGCCAGCCGATCCGCCGATATGGGCCGAAAAATGTGTCGCGTGCTCGATTTGTGTCCCCGGGGGCTCGGGATAGAAGTCGATCCCGGCCCGGCCGATGGATAGAAAACGCTTGCGGCGCAGTCGATCGAGAAGCTTGTCCATGGCCATCAAACGCCCCTTCGCTGCCGCTTGCGGCCTTCTGAGGCTTCGCCACGAGCGTTATCGATTTCGGCCCTGCTGGAGACCTCTGGAAGCCCGACCTCCCACCAGGTATGGCCTTCTTGAGTCCAGCCCTCATGGGCGTCGACCCGCATGACAATGACATAGGTCCTGTCCGCCGCTTTCGCTCGTTTGAACGCATTGGCCAGCTCGGCCGGGTTTGCGACTGTCTCGGCCTCGGCCCCCATGGCGCGGGCATGGCCCTCGAAGTCCACCGAGAATGGGGCGACGGCGATGTTGCAGTCCTCGATAAGGTTGTTGAACGATGTATTGCCGGTGTTGTTCTGCAGCTTGTTGATGACCGCGAAACCGCCGTTGTCGAGCACCAGAATAATGAGCTTTTTCCCCGTCAAGACCGAGGAATAGATGTCCGAATTCATCAGGAGGTAAGAGCCGTCGCCGGTAAAGACGATGGTGTCCTGTCCCGGCTCTTTTTCGGACTGTGCGATGCGCGCGCCCCAACCGCCGGCGATCTCGTAGCCCATGCAGGAATAGCCGAACTCCACATCTACCGTGCCGGTCTTCAGCGTGCGCCAGTTGGCCGTCACCTCGGCCGGCAGGCCGCCCGCGGCGGCAATGATCCGATCCTCGGTGTCGCAGAACTCGTTGACGACCCCGATCGCCTGTGCGTAGGAATTCGGGCGATTGCCAGGCCTCACATTATCGGCCACATAGGCGTCCCATTTCACCCGTTCGGCCCGGGCCCTGGTGCTCCAGCCCTCGGGGGCCAGATACCCGGCGACGGCGCTCGAAAGCGCTGTCAGGGATAGTTTCGCATCGCCCACAACCGGGGTCGAGCGGTGCTTGCTGGCGTCATGCCGCGCGGCGTTGACCGTGACCAAGCGCGCGTTCTTGTCGAAGGCCGTCCAGGAGCCGGTGATAAAATCCTGCAGTCGGGTGCCAATGGCCAGGATCACATCCGCCTCTTGGGCAATCGCATTCGCGGAATTCGATCCGGTCACGCCAATGGGTCCAATATTCAGAGGATGTCCTGCAACCAGGTTCGCCCGACCTGCAATGGTTTCGACTACGGGGATGTTATGGGT
>CAXMQC010000239.1:0-3963 GCA_964195285.1 Akkermansiaceae bacterium | reverse complement strand
CGTGTACTACCGACGTGTCCTACTGGCCAGCATCATATTCTATTAAGTAGTTGTTTTTATTAAGATGTGTTGGGTTGGCTGGGGCGGCAGGGATCGAACCTGCGATCACGGGATCAAAACCCGGTGCCTTACCACTTGGCTACGCCCCAATCGCGTCTGGCGGGCCGCAACATAAGTCGAAGCCGGGTACTGGGCAAGAGGGTAGCTCGGTTTTGCCACCATCGGCGCCGATCAATCTTGAATTGCCCTAACCGATACGAGTCGCCTGGACCCACCAACCATCCCGCTGGAGCCCGCCCGCCGCGTTGGTAGCCGCCGTCTCGTCATCGAACAGGCCGAAACAGGTCGCGCCGCTGCCGGTCACGCGGGCAAAGCGGCATCCGGGGGCGGTGCCCAGGGCGGCGAGCACGTCCCCGATCACCGGCGCCAGCCTGGTCGCCGACTCGGCGAGGCTGTTATCCCGCTCGCCCAGCAGTTCAGCGAGGGCCACGACGGTGGCCGGGGCATCGGAATACCGTCCCGGCGGCATAAATCCGCCGCGACGCCCGGCAAAGACCGAGGATGTCGCAAGCGCGACGCCGGGATTGACCAGCAGGATTCCCGCGACCGGCAACGCGGGCGCGGCAACAATTTCCTCGCCGATACCGCCAACGAAGGAGGTACGCCCGGCGAGGCAAACCGGTATATCGGCGCCAAGCGTCAAGGCCAGCGCGGGCAGATCGATCGCGTCGGGCGCAATATCCCACAACCGCATCAATCCCCTGAGCGTCGCCGCCGCATCGGCCGATCCGCCCCCCAGGCCGGCCGCCGACGGAATGTTTTTCGTAAGCTTGGCCGCCATGCCTTTGTCGCATTGCGCCGCTTTGGCCAGCGCCCGCGCGGCACTCAGCACCAGATTGTCATCCGTCGGCCCGGCGCCGTCGGCGAACACGCCCTCGACCGACAGCGACATGCCGACCGCCGGCGAGAGTTCAAGCTGGTCCGCCAGCGCCGTGAAGCCGATCAGGCTATCCAGCAGGTGATAGCCGTCGGCGCGCCGCCCCGTGATATGGAGGTAGAGGTTGACCTTGGCCGGCGCCGGCAATCGCAGGGTGGCGGGAACTTCGCCGCTCACCCGTTCTCGCCACCGGGAATTGATGCCGGCAGCCCCTGGTCCAGTTTTTGCTGGATCTGTGTGCGCAAGGCGTCGTCCGGCCCCAGCCCTAAAGTGCGGTTCCACTGGATCCGCCCCTCGGCGCGGCGGCCGACGCGCCAGTAGGCATCGCCGAGATGATCGTTGATCACCGGGTCCTGCGGCCGCAGCGCCACGGCGCGCTCAAGATAATCCACGGAATCGGTGAATTCGCCGAGCTTGTAGAGCGCCCAACCCATACTGTCGACGATAAAGCCGTCGTCCTGACGCTGCGCCACGGCGCGTTCCAGCATGTCGCGGGCCTTGGAGAGGTTTTTACCCTTTTCGACCCAGCTGTATCCCAGATAATTCAGGACGAACGGCTGGTCGGGCTCGAGCTCCAGCGCTTTCAGGAAATCCTGCTCCGCGCGCTGCCATTTATTGGAGCGTTCCAGCGAAATTCCGCGACTATATAGAATCGTCCAATTGTCGTCCGAGACCTCGTCGATCCGCGCCAGCGCCTGATCGTAAGCGGCTACCGATTCTACATATCGTTCCTCGTAACGCAGGATATTACCAAGGCGTACCAGCGCGTCGCTGCGGTCCGGCCTGTCGTCCGCCATCTTGCCCAGATGTGCCGTGGCGCCCTCGACATCGCCCAGTTCGTAGATTTCGTCGGCCAGACGCAACCTGGCCGCCCAGCCATAGGCGCCCGACGGATCGATGCTGCGGTGAATCCGGGCCGCTTCGGAAAAGCGCCCGAATCCTTCGTAAATATCGGCCAGCAAGAGCTGAGCCATCGGAAAGTCGGGCCGCAGATACAAAGCCAGCCGGGTATAAATCAGCACGATTTCGCCTGCCCGGTCCTTGGGAAGGATAGAGGCTATATCGAAAAAGCCCTCGGCCATCCCGGCGGCCGCCGAACCAATCATCGGATCGGGTTTGTGCCCCTCCGCCAGGCGCATTCGCGCTGCTTCGAACAGCAGGCCGTCCATATCGGCCCCGGTATAGCCATCATAAAGCGCCTTGGCCTCGTTTGCACGGTCCTGACGTTCGAGGAAGGCGCCGTAAGCGCGGATCACACGATTTGCCGCCGTCGCCGGATCGTCGCCAAGCGCGGCCTTGTAAGCTGCCTCGGCCGGGCCCGGCTGGCCAAGGAAATCATTGATAAAGGCCTCATGCAGGTGGCGCAGCGTCTCGAACCCGCTTTCCTTGTCGAGCGGCGCCAATGCCGCCACCGCGTCCGCTGTCTCGTTGGCGCCGGCATGGGCCCAGGCAAGGGCAAGCGGAACCGAGAAGCGGGCCAGATCTTCCCGGCTCATGGAGTCCAGACGCTGCAATGCGCCCGCGAAATCGTTGTTGCGGATCGATGCCGAGGTCAGCAGAAGCTGCGCCGTGGGAACCAATTCGCCCGCTTCCTGCAGTTGGCCGGCCAGGCGCAGCGCCGTATTGATTTCACCGGATTCCAGCGACAGATAAAAAGTCCGGCGCATCAGTCCGGTGTTCTCGGGGAATTCGTCCAGCGTACGCCCGAGCGCGGCTGCGGCCTGCGCGAAATCCTTTTCCCGCTCGGCGAAACGGCCGGCGAGATAATTACCGTAGGGCGAGCGCTGCCCGATCGGCTCGACGACATTGAATTGCCGGGGTGGCGTTTCGGCGGCTGCGGCATCCGCAGCATCGGGTTTGTCCGCTGAACAGCCGGCGATCAGAAATGCAACGGCGACGGCAACAAACCAGCCCCTGGCGCGAGATAACAATTTAATTGTGGACTGACCAGCAGGCCCCATCGTGTTTCCCCTGTAAACGAATCGGCGTGCGAACAGTACATTTCCACTGCGGCCACGTCCAGCGGAGTGAACTTTGGTATTACATCCCGGAATAAGCTGGTCCTCCCGCGCCTTCCGGCACGATCCAATTGATGTTCTGCGTCGGATCCTTAATATCGCAGGTCTTGCAGTGCACACAGTTCTGCGCATTGATCTGCAGCCTCGGCGCGCCGTCCGCCGCCGTCACGATTTCATAGACGCCGGCTGGGCACTCGCGCTGCTCGGGCGCGTCGTAACGTTCCAGGTTCACCGTGATCGCCACGGACGCGTCGACCAGCGTCAGATGGGCTGGTTGGTCTTCCTCGTGGCTGGTGTTGGAAAAGGCGACGTTAGTCAGTCGGTCAAAGCTGATGACGCCATCCGGTTTGGGATAGTCTATGGGTTGGCAGGCCGCTGCCGGCAGCAGCTTGTCATGGTCGGAATGCTGGCGGAAGGTCCAGGGCGCCTTGCCGCGAAACAGATAAGTGTCAAGCGCCGACCAGACCAGTCCAAACCAGCGTCCGCGGGAAAAGGCCGGCCGGATATTGCGCGATTTATACAGATCGCTCCATAGCCAAGTCTGTTTCAGATTTTCCTCATATGAGGTGGCTTCTCGCGGGCCGTCATCCGAGGTCAATGCATCGAAGATCGCCTCGGCGGCTGTCATGCCCGATTTTATCGCGGTGTGCGAACCCTTGATCTTCGGTACGTCCAGGAAGCCCGCGGAATCGCCAACCAGCAATCCACCGGGGAACGTCAGTTTCGGGATCGACTGGAAGCCGCCTTCGCTAAGCGCGCGGGCGCCGTATTCGATGCGCCGGCCGCCCTCGAAAGTGGGCCGGATGGTGGGGTGATGCTTGAAGCGCTGAAATTCATGGTAGGGGCTCAAATGCGGATTCTCGTAGTCCAGCCCGACCACGAATCCGACCGCCACCTGATTGTTTTCCAGATGATAAAGGAACGAGCCGCCATAGGTGCGGCTGTCGAGCGGCCAGCCGATGCTGTGCAGGATGGTCCCCGGCTTGTGCTTGGCCGGATCGACCTCCC
>CAXMQC010000238.1:0-2696 GCA_964195285.1 Akkermansiaceae bacterium | reverse complement strand
CTGCAGGTTATGCCCCTCGCCGGGGATGTAGCTGATCACCTCGTAGCCGTTGGTCAGGCGAACCTTCGCGACCTTGCGAAGCGCCGAGTTCGGCTTCTTCGGCGTCGTCGTATAGACGCGGGTGCACACACCACGTTTCTGCGGGCACGCTTCGAGCGCCGGCACCTTGTTGCGGGTCGGCGGCGACTTGCGAGGTTTCCTGATCAACTGGTTGATCGTCGGCATTCTGTATCGTCCTCAGTTCAAAATTCCCGCTCGACCCGCGCCACATCAGCTACCTTTGCGATGCAACAAACCACAGGTCGCGAGAAATGTTCCCGCGCCTCCGGCAGTTGGTCGTACGAGCAGCCGGTGTTGCCGGCTTATGTCGGTTTCCAGGGTCGTTGGGCGCTGCGTCTAGATCGTGGCCGGAACCTCCGGCCTGACTCTACGGCCAGCCCCCTGAAAGCGGGCGCATACTATTCACGCCCCAGGGTATCGTCAACAGCAGATTTTGGTTTTTTTCTACGAATTTCAAGAGTTCATCAAAGTTCCGCGAGGGCGGAACCGACAAAAAGATTCCACCCCCGCAAATCGTCTACACTTTCTCAGTCTCTCCCTCGGGCGTTTGCGCCTCGTCCGAACTATCCGCGAGAGCCTCCGCGGCGGCCGCGGCGGCGGCCGCGGCGGCCGCGGCGGCCGCGGCGGCAGCTTCGGCAGCCTCGGTAATTTCGCGGTCCCGATCGCCTGCGGTCAGCCGGGTCCGATTGACGGACGCGCCAGTGCCGGCGGGGATCAGGCGGCCTACGATAACGTTCTCCTTCAGGCCTTCCAGCGTGTCCATCCGGCCGGAAACCGCCGCTTCGGTAAGGACGCGGGTGGTTTCCTGGAAGGAGGCCGCCGAAATGAAGGACTTGGTCTGCAGCGACGCCTTGGTGATGCCCTGCAACACCGGCCGGCCGCGCGCCGCCTGGCCACCGTCGGCCAGCGCCTTGTCGTTGAGCGCATCATACTCGTCGCGGTCGACTTGTTCGCCGGCCAGCAGGATCGTGTCGCCGGGATCCTCGACTTCCACCTTCTGCAACATCTGGCGGACGATAACTTCGATATGTTTATCGTTTATCTTCACGCCCTGCAGACGATAGACGTCCTGGATTTCCTTGACCAGGTAGTTCGCCAGCGCCTCGACACCCAGCACCTGCAGGATATCGTGCGGCACCGGATTGCCGTCCATCAGAAGGTCGCCGGTCTCGACATGGTCACCTTCCTGAACACTGATATGCTTGCCCTTGGGGATCAGATACTCGACCGGATCCTTGCCTTCCTCGGTCGGGACCACGACAATGCGCCGCTTGGTCTTGTAGTCCTTGCCGAACTCGACACGGCCCTCGCCCTCGCTGATGATTGCATAATCCTTGGGCTTGCGCGCCTCGAACAGCTCGGCCACGCGCGGCAGGCCACCCGTAATATCGCGGGTCTTGCCCGATTCGCGCGGGATCCGGGCCAACACGTCGCCAGCCTGAACCTTTGAGCCGTTCTCGACCGACAGGATGGCGTCGACCGACATGAAGTAGCGGGCCTCCAGGCCATTGGCCAGGGTGATAACATCGCTTTTCTTGTTGCGCAGCGTGATACGCGGCTTCAGGTCTGCACCGCGCGGCTGCTGTTTCCAGTCGACGACGACCTTGCTGGAAATACCGGTCGCCTCGTCCATCGCTTCGCGCACCGACAGGCCTTCGACCAAGTCGACGTAATGGGCGATGCCTTCCTTCTCGGTGATAATCGGGATGGTGTAGGGATCCCATTCCGCCAAACGCTGACCGCGCTCGACGTTGGCCCCGTCGTCCGACAGCAGGCGGGCACCATAGGGCACCCGGTGACGCGCACGCTCGCGGCCCTGATCGTCCTTGACGATTATCTCGCAGTTACGGCCCATGACCACCGGTGTCTTGGTTGAATCGATGACAACATTGCGATTCTCGATGGTTACGTCGCCGTCGAGGGTCGATTCAACCGAGGACTGTTCCGCCCCGCGCTGTGCCGCGCCACCAATATGGAAGGTCCGCATGGTGAGCTGGGTGCCGGGTTCGCCGATCGACTGAGCCGCGATCACGCCGACCGCTTCGCCGATATTCACCGTCGTGCCACGCGCCAGATCACGGCCGTAGCAAGTACCGCAAATTCCCGGGTGCGTTTCACAGGTCAGCGCCGAGCGGATCTTGACCGAATCCAGCCCTGCCCGTTCGATCTCGATAACCATCTCTTCGTTGACAAGATGTCCTGCCTTGACGATGACGTCGCCCGACAGCGGGTCGACGATATCGACAGCCGCGGAACGGCCGAGGATGCGTTCGGACAGGTCCTCGATGACGTCGCCGCCCTCGACCACGGCCCGCATCTCCAAGCCCTCGGTGGTGCCGCAGTCTTCCTCGACCACGATACAGTCCTGCGCAACATCGACGAGGCGCCGCGTCAGGTAGCCCGAGTTCGCCGTCTTCAGCGCGGTATCGGCCAGTCCCTTACGGGCACCATGGGTAGAGTTGAAGTATTCGAGAACCGTCAGCCCCTCCTTGAAGTTGGAGATGATCGGCGTCTCGATAATTTCACCTGATGGCTTGGCCATCAGACCGCGCATGCCGGCGAGCTGTTTGATCTGGGCCGCCGACCCACGGGCACCGGAATGCGCCATGATGTAGACGGAGTTCAACTCGCCATCG
>CAXMQC010000237.1:0-2453 GCA_964195285.1 Akkermansiaceae bacterium | reverse complement strand
GACGACAAGACCCGCGAGAATATTGATCAGGGTCGATTTACCGGCCCCGTTCGGCCCCAGAAGCCCGAACAGCGAGCCGCGCGGAATCGCCAGGTCGACATTGTCCAGCGCCGGCTTGGCATCCTGTTTGCCGCCGGGTTTATAGTATTTCGTGAGGCCGTGGACCTCGACGGCGTAATCGGGCAAGCTTTGTGTCATGTTCGGTCCGAAACGATTTACCCTCTTCGGTAAACAAGGGCGGTTGATTGTCGGGCGGCATTGGGTATCATCCGGCGGTCCCCCGGGTCAATGCACCCCTGCACCGGTGCGCCGATAATAACATATGAAGGAATACGCCGCGATGGAACCGGTCGAAATTACCGAAGTCGATAACCCCAAGGTCGCCTGCGAAGGCGAGGGCGGCGCGCTGGGCCACCCGCTCGTGTACCTGAATATGGGCGACAAGCGCGAAATCGACTGTCCCTATTGCGGCAGGCAGTTCCGCCTCAAGGAAGGCGCCAAGGCGGCCTCCGGCGGCCATTGATCGGCGAAAACGGCTTCAAGGACAATTTTTCGGCCGTCGCGGGCACCTACGCGCGTCATCGTCCAACCTATCCCGATGCGCTGTTCGAATGGCTCGCCTCGGTCGCACCCGGCCGGGAGGCGGCCTGGGATTGCGCCTGCGGCAATGGCCAGGCCTCGGTCGGGCTGGCCGCGTATTTCGACCATGTCAGCGCCACCGACGCCAGCACGCAACAAATTGACCGGGCTGTCCCGCATCCAAAGATCACATACAGCGTATCCCCGGCCGAAGGTACGTCGTTTGCCGAAGATTCATTCGATCTGTTACTGGTGGCGCAAGCGGCACACTGGTTCGAATTCGAAATGTTTAACGCCGAGGTCAAGCGGGTCGGGCGCGACGGCGGGGTTCTGGCGTTGGCCGCTTATGAACTGCACCGCGTAACGCCGGAAATCGACGCCATCACCGACCAGTTTTACGAGCCCGTGCTGGGCAGCTACTGGCAGCCGGAGCGCCGCCACATCAAGGCGGGCTATCGCGACATTCCCTTCCCCTTCCAGGACCTCGCCACGCCGAAAGTCTTCATGACCGCCGAATGGACCTTGGACGACACGGTCGGTTTCATGAACACCTGGTCTTCGGTTCGCCGCTATCGCGATGACACCGGCAGGGACCCGCTGGCGGATTTCACCGGCCCGCTGCGCGCCGCCTGGGGCGAAGGCACCCGAACCGTCCGCTGGCCGCTGGTCCTGCGGGCCGGAATTATCGGCGCGTAACGCCCTTGCCGCCCCGCCATCCATCCGGCACAGTGAGGCCATGAGCGACTCGGCCCCTCCCAAGCACGTCTACCTCGTCGACGGGTCCGGATTTATTTTCCGGGCTTTCCATGGCTTGCCGCCGATGACCCGGCCGGACGGGACGCCGGTCAACGCGGTCTATGGTTTCGTCACCATGCTGATGAAGCTGTTGAGCGAGACCGACGCCGACCATATCGCCATCATCTTCGACGCCAAGCGCGAGAATTTCCGCAACGAGATCTATCCCGACTACAAGGCGCATCGGCCGCCGCCGCCCGATGAGTTGATCCCGCAGTTCGCCCTGATCCACGACGCGGTGGAGGCCTTCAACCTGCCGGCCATCTCGATGGAGGGCTACGAGGCGGACGATCTGATCGCGACCTATACGAAGCAGGCCGTGGCGCTGGGCGCGGATGTCACCGTGGTGTCATCGGACAAGGATTTGATGCAACTGGTTGGCGAGCACGTGATCATGTACGACGCCATGAAGAACCGCGAGATCGACGCGGCCGGCGTGGTCGAGAAGTTCGGCCTCGGCCCCGAGCATGTGGTGGATATCCAGGCGCTGGCCGGCGATTCGAGCGACAATGTCCCGGGCGTGCCGGGCATCGGCGTGAAGACCGCGGCGCTGTTGATCGAGGAATATGGCGATCTGGACGCGGTGCTGGCGCGCGCCGGCGAGATCAAGCAGAACAAGCGCCGGGAAAACCTGATCGAATTTGCCGAACTGGCCCGCGTCTCGCGCAAGTTGGTGCGCCTGAAGGACGATGTACCTATCGAGCATGCGCTGGATGGCTTCGACGTGAAACAGCCGGATCACGACACCCTGATGGCTTTCTTGCACGAACAGGGCTTCAAGTCGGTGATCGCGCGGATCGAGGCGGCCCATTTCGCCGCGGGCGGCGCCCCGTCGCCAAGTTCTGCCCCGGCCGCCCCGCCGCCGGGCAACAGCGAATACGAGCTCGTACAGGATGAGGCAGCGCTGGCCGCCTGGATCGCCGAGGCGACGGCGGCCGGGGCCGTCGCGGTGGATACCGAGACCACCTCGCTGGACGCCATGCGGGCCGAGCGGGTGGGCGTGTCCCTGTGCATCGAGGCGGGACGCGCCTGCTATATCCCGTTGGGCCACAAGGGGCGGGCGGCGCAGGGCGCGCTCG
>CAXMQC010000236.1:0-3630 GCA_964195285.1 Akkermansiaceae bacterium | reverse complement strand
AGCTTGAGGCCGGTGTCGACGTCATCTATGCGGAACGTTTCGGCGTCGTCGAGGCGGCGACGGAAAAGGGCGCTCTGGCAATCTCCAACATGTCCGACCAGTCGTCGCTGGGCCCGGATACGGTCATCACCGGGCCGGTCTGGGACATGTGGCCGACGGTCAAATATGCGGTCGCCATGGTGAAGTCCGGCGTCTTCACGGCGCAGGATCTCGGCGGCTTCTCCTATATGGGCAAGGGTGGCTCCTACCTGGCGCCCTACCATGGCTGGGAAGAGAAATTACCGGCAGACGTCAAGAAAATGGTCGCGGACCGCACTCAGGAAATCCTCGACGGCACCCACCGGGTGAACGTCGACGAGAGTATCCCGCAGTCCGAATAGCAATCTGTTGCCGGCCCGAAGCGCCAATGGCGTTTCGGGCCGGTATCATAGAAATAACATCATGAACGCGCCAACGCCCCTGCTCGCCATGCGCGGAATCGGCAAGAGATTCGGCGCCGTTCAGGCCAACCGCCATGTCGACCTGACCTTGCAGCCGGGCGATATCCTGGGACTTCTGGGTGAGAACGGCGCCGGCAAAACCACATTGATGAACGTCCTGTTCGGGACCTACAGCCCGGATGAGGGGCGCATCGAGATCGATGGGCAACCGGTGGAGATTCACAATTCCGCCGCCGCGATCGCCCACGGCATCGGCATGGTGCACCAGCATTTCCATCTGGTTCAGCGCCATACGGTTCTGGAAAATCTTCTGGTCGGCAGAAAGGGCCGAAACGGCCTGCTCGATAATTCGGCGGCGGTCGCGCGGCTGGAGGAAATCGGCCGCCATTTCCACCTTGTCCTGGACCCGAACCGGCTGGTCGGCGACCTGACCATCGGCGAACAGCAACGGCTGGAGATCATCAAGGCGCTGTTTTCCGGCGCCCGCATCCTCATTCTCGACGAACCCACGGCCGCCCTAACGCCACAGGAAGCCGACGGGCTGTTCGACGCGCTTAGGGCCATGGCCGCCGAAGGCATGGGCGTAATTTTTATCAGCCACAAGCTTCATGAGGTCCGCGCCATCACCAGCCATGTCATGGTGATGCGCCTTGGCGAGGTTGTCGCCAACCTTGAGAACGCCCCGGAAGTCAGCCAGGCCGATCTCGCCGAACTGATGTGCGGGCATGAACTGACACCGCCCGTGAAACCCGAAAAACAACCGGGCCGGTCCCTGTTGCAATTGCGTGGCGCGGCAACCGACGCCGCCGGCCGCACCAATCTGACCGGCATCTCGCTAGAAATCCGGGCCGGCGAGATCCTCGGCATCGCCGGGGTTTCGGGCAATGGCCAGCGCGAGATTGCCGAGGTCATCGCCGGCATGCTGCCGCTCGCCGCGGGTAGCCTGGAAATCGATGGCGCCGCCGTGCCGCACCCCTCGGCCAATGTCATGCAGGCGCTTGGCGTCGGCCGCATCCCCGAAGACCGCATGGGTACAGGCCTTATCACCAGCCTGCCGCTGAGCGACAGCATGGTGCTGCCGCGTATCGGGGAAGCGCCGTTCAGCCGCTGTGGGGTTCTGGACCACCACGCCATCCGGACATTTGTAGAGGAACAGATCGAACGCTTCGGCATCAAGGCCGACGGCCCGGACATCAGGGCGGGAACGCTGTCTGGCGGCAATCTTCAAAAGGCGCTGCTGGCGCGCGAACTGGCCTGGGACCCACTGGTGCTGCTGGCGGCCCAGCCGACCCGCGGGCTCGATGTCGGCGCGGCGCGTTTCGTCCATGAGCTGTTCCTGGATATGCGCGCCCGCGACCGCGCCGTCATTTTGATCAGCGAGGATCTGGAGGAAATATTCACCCTCTCCGACCGCATCGCCGTCATGTATGAGGGCCGGATCATGGGCATCTTGCCGATCGCCGAGGCCGATATACGCAAAGTCGGTCTGCTGATGGCCGGCATGGAAGAGGCGGCATGATCCGGATGCGGCTGGAACGCCGCGATCATACACCGGCCTGGTTCAATCTGGCGCTGCCGGTGCTCGCCGTTCTGGCGACGCTGGTGCTGTGCAGCGGGCTGGTCGCCCTGGCCGGGGCCAATGTCTGGACCGCCTATGCGAAGCTGTTCCTCAGCGCGCTGGATTCCAGATCCCATATCGTCGAGACCTTCGTCAAGGCAGCGCCGCTGATCTTCACCGGATTGGCGGTCGCCGTTGCCTTCCGCGCCAAATTCTGGAACATCGGGGCCGAGGGCCAGCTTTTGGCCGGTGCCATGGCCGCGGCCTTCATCGGCGGACGCGAGGGCCTGCCTGCCTGGAGCATGGCGCCGTTGATGATCATGGCCGGGGCCCTGGCCGGCGGCTTGTGGGCCTGCGTACCGGCGGTGTTGAAGACCCGCTTTAAGGTCGATGACGTGGTCACCAGCCTGCTGCTCAACTTCGTCATCTTTTACGCCATGACGGCGTTGCTCGACGGGCCGTGGAAGGACCCGCTCAGCGGCTATCCGGACTCGCCCGATATCCGCTTGGATGCTGAATTCCCGATCCTGCTGGAACGAACCAGGCTGCATCTCGGCGTGGTGCTGGCACTGCTGGCCGCGCCGGCGGTCTGGTGGATCATGCGGCGCACCAGTTTGGGCTTTTCGATCCGCGCCGTCGGCGAGAACCCTGTCGCCTCGCGCTATGCCGGGATCAGCACCGGCGTGGTCATCATGATGACGGCTGTGCTGTCCGGCGCTTTGGCCGGTCTGGCGGGCGTCGGCGAGGTTGCTGGGCTGCATTTCCAGGTCATGGCGGGCATATCGCCCGGTTATGGCTATACCGGCATCGTCATCGCCATGCTGGCGCGTCTCAATCCGCTCGGCGTGGTCCCCGCCGCCCTGTTCTTTGCGGTTATCGTTACCGGCGCGGAATCGATGTCGCGGGCGACCGGTGTGCCGGTCTTCCTGGCCGAGGTCATCCAGGGGGCGGCGTTGCTGACGATGCTTGTCGCCCTGTTGTTCACCATCTACCGGGTCCGGATCGCGCACCATGGATGAAATCCTGTCGCAGATATTCCAGATCGGTTTTTTCGCGGCGATGATCCGCATTGCAACGCCCTTGATCTTCGCCACCATCGGCGAGCTGTTCGCCGAACGCGCCGGGGTCCTCAATCTCGGGATCGAGGGAATCATGCTGCTGTCGGCGATGGTCGGATTCTCCGCCGCCTATTTCAGCGGCAGCCTGTGGTTCGGCGTTGCCGCGGCGATGGCGGCCGGGGTGGTGTCGGGCATGTTGATGGGGCTGTTGACGATCACTTTTGGCCTGAGCCAGCATGTCTCAGGCATCGGTGTCACACTCTTGAATTCGGGTCTGGCCTTCTTCCTGTACCGGCTGATCTTCGGCCAGCCGTCGATGCCGCCCAATATCGTGGCCTTCAAGCCGGTCGCGATCCCGCTCTTGTCGGAAATTCCCGTGATCGGCCCGATCCTGTTCAATCATCATGCGCTGGTCTATGGGGTTTTCATTCTGGTGCCGCTGGCTGCCTTCATCCTGTTTCGCACGCCCTGGGGCCTGAACCTGCGCACCGTTGGCGAAAACCCGCATGCGGCCGACGGCGCCGGCGTCAATGTCGCGGCGACACGCTATCAGGCGTTGATGCTGTCCGGCGCC
>CAXMQC010000235.1:0-3292 GCA_964195285.1 Akkermansiaceae bacterium | reverse complement strand
TGGCTGAGATTGCGCTGGGCAACCGACTTGTCGATCCGGATTCGCGCCTTGGCGACCGCCACCGCCTCGCGGCCCAGCGCCACCCCTTCCTGCATGGTTGCGAGGTCATCCTTGCGGTCGCCGATATCGACCAGGATTACCGCCGGCAGGCTGACCACGACACCGCGCAGCAGATGCCGCGGCCAGGGCTCGGTCGCCAGCAGGGCGCGGAAGGTCGCGACCGCGGTCTCGAGCTGTTCCCAGCCGGGCTCCAGGCCGCCCAGACCCCATTCGGCGCGGCCTTTGTAATAGATCGCGGTGGCCAGTTCGGGTTTCAGCCCTTGCGCTTCCATAATCGGGATCACCTCGGCGATAATCGCCAGCACTTCCTCGAACTGATCGCGGTTGGGTTTGTTGCCGCCCGCCTCGGCCAACAGCATGGCCAGTTGCATCCGGGCGCGAACCCAGCGGCGTGGCCGCCTCGCCTTCGAGATCTTCCCCACGGCGTCCCGGGCCGAGACCAGGGCGCGCGCCATGCGGCCTTCCTGGCCATCCTTATCGCGGTGGATTTGCCGATTGAACAGCCACAGCGCCCCGCCCGTCGCCACGGTCAGCAAAACGGCGGCAATCAGCGGCCCGTATTCGACAATCGGGTTCATAGGCGCAACCTGCGCCCGCCGCGTTTAAGAGCGCGTTAATGGCGGGCTGTTATAGATGGCGGCGTCACTATCGAATGGGAGCTCCTTTTGTGAGCAGCCGCTACGCGCCCTACATACTGGCCGTCGCCATCGGACCGAAAGTCTTCGCCATCGCCTCGAAGCTGTTCAAGTCGGTCAAGATGGTCAAGGCCGGTCTCGTCGGGGCCAGCGTCGTGGCCTATTCCTGGCTGTTCAGCTGGCAGTTCGCGGTGATCCTGACGATCTCGCTGGTGATCCACGAATACGGCCATGTCTGGGCCATGCGCACCGTCGGCATCCCAACCAGGGGTTTCTACCTGATCCCCTTCGTCGGCGGCGCCGCGGTACCCGAACGCGCCTTCGCCAGCCGCCTGGAGGAAACCTTCGTCGCCCTCGCCGGGCCGGCCTTCGGGCTGGCCCAGGCGGTAGTGATCTACGGGCTCTATGTGGTCTACCAGCATCCCTTGCTGGGCGCCGTCGCCGCCTGGATCGCGGTCCTGAACCTGTTCAATATGATCCCGATTACGCCGCTGGACGGCGGGCGGATTGTCAAATCGGCGACGATGTCGTTCGGGTCCAGCATCGGCATGGCGGTGCTGATAGCAGGCACGATTGCCGCCGTCGCCCTGATGTTCTGGCTCAAGAGCTGGGTCCTGGCGCTGGTCGTGCTGTTCTCGCTGTTCGAGTTCAGCGTCGAACGCCGCACCCACCGTTACACGCCGGACCCCTATCTGAAGCGCATGACGGCGGCGCAGACCGGATGGAGCCTGGCGGCCTATCTTATCGTCGTCACCGCCCTGTCGCTGATCACCTATGGTTGCCTGTCGATCCCCGAAGCCCGACTGGCGATGCTGATTCTGTCGGACGGTTAGCCCGGATTTCCCGCCAGCGTGACGACGCCATCCTGGCGGGAAATCCGGGCTAGGGCTTTGACACAAACGCATGCCGCGCTACTGTCGCGGTCATGAATGCCGCCTTCACCCATGTCGCGCTGCATGTGCGGGATCTTGCCGCCTGCGTCGCCTTTTACCGCGATTTCTGCGGCTTGAAGATAGTGCATGAACGCGGCGAGCCGGGCGATCCGCACGCGATCTGGCTGGCCCAGCCGGGCCGCGAAAACGAGTTTATCTTCGTGTTATTGCCGGGCGGACCGGGCCGCGAGCAGGCCGAGCGGGATTTCAGCCATTTCGGCTTTGCGCTGGACAGCCGCGAGGCCGTGGATGCGATCGCCGAACGTGCCGAGGTAGCGGGTTGCCTGTTGTGGGCGCCGCGCGAGGAGCCTTATCCGGTCGGCTATTATTGCGGTCTGCGCGATCCAGACGGCAACGCGGTGGAGTTTTCCTATGGCCAGCCGCTGGGCCCGGGCGCCGAGAATCTGCCGTTATGAGCACACGGAAACTCGCGGACCTGATCCGTGCCGGCGACCGGCGGGCCTTGGCGCGCGGCATTACCCTGGTGGAATCCACCCGCGCCGATCATCGCGATCAGACCAGCGAATTGCTGGACCTGATGCTGCCCGATGCCGGCAAGTCCATCCGCGTCGGCATTACCGGCGTCCCCGGGGTCGGTAAATCCACCTTTATCGAGGCGTTCGGCGCCCATGTGATCGGCCGTGGGCATCGCTTGGCGGTGCTGGCGGTCGATCCGACCTCGCGCAAGAGCGGCGGTTCGATCCTCGGCGACAAGACCCGCATGGAGGATCTGGCCAGAAACCAGTCCGCCTTCATCCGTCCCTCGCCGGCCGGCGCGACGCTGGGCGGCGTGGCGCGGCGTACCCGCGAGGCCATGCTGCTCTGCGAGGCCGCCGGGTTTGATGTGATATTCGTCGAGACCGTCGGCGTCGGCCAATCGGAAACCGCGGTGGCCGACATGACGGATATATTCCTGCTGCTGTTATTGCCGGGCGGTGGCGACGAGTTGCAGGGGTTGAAGCGCGGCATCGTCGAAATGGCGGACCTTGTCCTGGTCAACAAGGATGACGGCGACCTCGCCGATGCGGCCCAACGCGCGGCCGCGGAATATAGCGGCGCGCTGCATCTGCTGGGCGCCGGCACGCCGGATTGGCAAGTGCCGGTCGCCACCTGCTCGGCCCTGACCGGCAAGGGCATCGGCGAGGCCTGGCAGCTGGTCGAAAAATTCCATGCGGTGAGGGAGCCGACCGGGGCCATCGCCGCGCGCCGGGCCGCCCAGGCCCGCGAATGGATGTGGAGCGAAATCCGAGAAGGGCTGATCGCGACGCTGAAATCGAACCGCGCCGTCGCCACGCGGCTGCCGGAACTGGAAGTCGAGGTCGCCGCCGGCCGGATCACACCCACCGCCGCGGCGCGAAGGTTGCTTGAAGCATTTCTGAAACATAACGGATAACCACTGTACTCCCGGCGCGGGGTTGTCTCCATTCTGCAACATTGGCGGTGGCGCCGGATGCCCGGATTTCGGCCCGCCGATCAATAATTTCCGAATTAACACTTATACCAAGGAGCGCTGATAAAGACCCATTTGATGGGGCTTCGCGGCCTGCCCGGACAGGCGCGGCCCGAAACCCGCATCGGGCAACGGCGGCAACGCCTCCGGCGGGCCGCGAAGCCCCACCGGAGGCCGCCTTCCCTTGACCGCTGGCTGCGTTGTGGCCCGCTTGT
>CAXMQC010000234.1:0-7460 GCA_964195285.1 Akkermansiaceae bacterium | reverse complement strand
CTATCAGCCGTCAGTTCTCAGCCGTCAGCTCTTTGCGCCTAGCTGAAAGCCGACGGCTGACGGCCATCCCGCCGCTTCAATCGGCGGTTTCGATCAGCCCGGCCAGCCGTTGCGCGGTCTCGTCGTCGGCGACGCCGTCGATGCGCGCGGGGCGGAAATGGCGCTGGAAGGCGGCGATGGCGCCTTCTTCATGGATGTTATAGCCATAGGTCTCCATCATCATCGGCACGTCCGCGGGATCGGCCCGGGCCACCGGTTGCGGCCACAGCCCGATGCCGGCGGCGGCCAGCCGCGGCCAGTCGAACAACTCGCCCGGGTCCTGCTTGCGCGAAGGTGCGATGTCGGAATGGCCAACCACATTGCGCTTGGGAATGGCATGACGGCGGACGGTCGCCGAGGCCAGCAGGATCAGCGCCGTCATCTGGATCTCGGGGAACGGGATATAGCCGAACTCATGGCCGGGGTTGGCGATCTCGATGCCGATCGAGCGCGCATTGATGTTTCGGTGGCCGCGCCAGTACGACACGCCGGCATGCCAGGCACACTGATCCTCGGGCACCAGCCGGGTGATCGATCCGGCCTCGTCGATACAGTAATGGGCGCTGACCTTGGCCGCCGGGTCGCACATCCGCGCCAGCGCCTCTTCGGCCGTCCGCATACCGGTATAATGCAACACCAGCACATCGATATCCGCGTCGGCGGGGCGCGGTTCGCGGTTCGGTGACGGGCGTTCCAGCATGGATCGATGATCCTCCATCGCCGGGTCCCACGGCAAGCATTATCCGTCCCGGGAGTCGACCGGATCGATTTCGGCATCGGGCGAGGGGTCGGCGAGGTGCGGCCGGCGCAGGATGATGATGGCGACGCCGGCGAGGGTTATGGCGCCGCCGATAGCAATGCGCACCGTAAGGATCTCGTCCAGCCAGACCACTGCCGATATTACGCCGACGACCGGAACCAGCAGCGTATAGGGCACCAGGGCGCTGATGTTGTGGCGGGCCATCAGGCGGTACCAGATGGCATAGCCGATCGCCATCACGGCCAGGGACTGATAGGCCACGGCGCCCCAGCCGCGCCAGGTGGCCGCCTGCATCGCGGCGATCTGCCCTTCTTCCAACATCCATGACAGCAGAAACAGCTGCGGCGCCGCCATTACCGACATCCAGGCCAGCAGCGCCATCTCGTCGATCCGGCCGATCTTTTTCACCTGAATATTGCCGACCGCCCAAACGAAGGCCGCGCCGATCACCAGACCCAATGCCCACAGGCTGCCCTCGAAGCGCGGCTCGCCGGCGATCAACACCACGCCGCCGAAGGCCACGGCCATGCCGATCGTGCGCCGCCAGCCCGGCGGGTCGGCCAGAAGCACGGTGGCCAAAAGGGCCGAAAACGGCACCTGTAGCTGGATCGCGATCGCCGCGGTGGCGGCGTCGATGGTCTTCAGGCCGGTGAACATCATCGAGAAATGCGCCGCGCCCAGCGTCACCGACAGGGCCGCGACTTCCTTCATCTTGCCACGTGGCATGGTTACGAAGGGAACCAGCAGCACGGCGCTCAACGCGAAACGCAACGCCATCATATAGATCGGCGGCAACTCGGCGAGGCCAATCTTGGCGACCGCGAAATTGGCGCCCCAGATCACCATGACCAGGACGGCCAGGCCGCTGTCGCGCAGGCCCGGCCCACCACCGGCGACCGGCGCCCCTCCCGCCATCAGCGGATGCCCCGTTCCTTCGAGATCCTGTCCCAGGCGTTGTTGATGGCGGCCAGGCGTTCATTGGCCAGCTGCACGAATTCCTCGGGCATGCCCTGGGCGGTCAGCGCATCGGGGTGGTTTTCGCGCACCAGCTTGCGGTAGGCGGATTTCAGCGCCTCGTCGGTCATCTCGCGGGTCACGCCCAGTACCGCCCAGGGGTCGGCGTCGTCGGCGTTGGGGCGCAGCGCGGTGATGCGCTCGAAGGCGGCTTGGTCGAGGCCGAAGATATCGGCGACGTTGGTCAGGAATTCCTGCTCGTTGGGATGCACATGGCCGTCGGCCCGCGCCACATAGGCCAGGCAGTAAAGCAGTTCCTCGAGCACCGCCGGGTTGTCGCGGAACATACCGGCGACCTGGCTGGCGTAGGCCTCGTAGCCGCGGTGGTCCTTGCGCGCCTGGTCAAAAACGCGCCCGACATTCTTCACCTCGTGTTGCGGGATCTTGAAGACCCGCTTGAACGCCTCGACCTCGTCGCGGGTGACCACGCCATCCACCTTGGCCAGCTTGGCCCCCAGCGCGATGATGGCGATGGTGAAGGCGATCGATTTGCTCTGATCGGTGTCCCGCGGCCGGCGCATGCTGTCGACCGCATGGCCCGCAACCGCCCCGATCAGCGCGCCCAGCGGTCCGCCCAGCGCGAACCCGGCCGCGCCGCCGAGAATTTTGCCCCAAATGCTCATAGGGTCTTCTTACCCCCAGCCGGCGAACCGACGCAAGCGCGGCGGCACTGGTTCAGGAAGCGTCCCCGGTCTGAGCGGCGGCGCCCCATTTCGGCCCGAGGCGCCCGACACCGGGCAGTTTCAGCGCCAGGTCCAGGGGGTCGATGCCGAGCGTCAGCCCCGCGAGGTTGAGCTCCAGCCCCTCCTCGATCGCCGCGGTAAAACCAAGCAGGCCGTACAGCGATACCTGAAAGCCGGTGCCGCTTGGCGCCCGCGCGGCGAAGGTCGTGGCGCCGAGCCAATCCTTGCCGACCGCGGTTGGCGGCAGATCGAGGCCGAGGGCCGGCACCTCGCGGGCGATCCATGCGGTGAAGGTATTGCTGTTGGGGCCGGGCCACACCGTGTAGTCGTCGTTGTAGGGGTATTGGCCGGCGGCGCGGTCGATGTCGCTAATGACTTGATCGACCCCATCGCCACGCAGATCGGCGATGATCTCGGGCCGATTGCCGAACCAGTGGCGGTCGGGATATTCCTGCCGGATCGCCACCGCCTTGCCGCCGCGCATGACGCTCCAGCCGATGACCTGATAGGTCGTCCAGGTGTCGGCGTTGGCCGGCTTGGTCGCGATCCAGGTATGCACGCCCAGGACACCACGCCAGGAAAACGCACGGGCCGAATAGACCTGCACGACCGCCTCGCGGGTTTTCGCCGGATCGGGCGCGATCCCCGCGGAATGGCGCGACGCGGTGCTCCAGTCGCCGCGCAGGGTGGCTTGCCCCGAAATCAGGACCCAGGCCGGCCCGACGGCCAGCAGCAGAAACAAAATCATCAACACCAATTTGACCCGCCGTTTGCGCATAAAATCTTTCCCCGCCCTGTGGACGGCGCATTCTGCATACAGATTGCGACGAAGGTGAGGCAATATAAGCGTGAATTTTGGCAGGCATTATATTGACAATTTATCGATAAATTGGCTATGAAGACAATAATTCAGAAGCGGGAGCGCGAATATTGGCCAAAATCGAAGTTTTACCCGGAACCTGGCAGTTCTGGGTCGACCGCGGCGGCACCTTCACCGATATCGTGGCACGGCGGCCCGATGGCGGGCTGGTGACTCACAAGCTGTTATCGGAAAACCCCGAACATTACCGCGACGCCGCCGTCCAGGGCGTGCGCGACCTGTTGGGTCTTGCCGCCGCCGACCCGATCCCCGCCGAGGACGTCGAGGCGATCAAAATGGGCACCACGGTGGCGACCAACGCGCTGCTCGAGCGCAAGGGCGAACCCACGCTGCTGGCCATCACCAGGGGATTCAGGGACGCGCTGCGGATCGGCTACCAGGCCCGGCCGCGCTTGTTCGACCGCCATATCGTGCTGCCGGAGCTGTTGTATGAAGAGGTTGTCGAGATCGACGAGCGGATGGCCAATGACGGCAGCGTGGTGACACCGCTGGACTACGCGGCGACCCGCGCGGCCCTGCAGGCGGCCTGGGACCAGGGTTATCGCGCCGTCGCCATCGTCCTCGTGCATGGCTATCGCTATACCGATCATGAAAGCGCGGTGGCCGCGATCGCCCGCGAGATCGGCTTTCCGCAGATATCGACCAGCCACCAGACCAGCCCGCTGGTCAAGCTGATCGGGCGCGGCGATACCACCGTGGTCGACGCCTATCTGTCGCCGATCCTGCGGCGCTATGTCGACCAGGTCGCGGATCAGGTCGGAGACGTACGGCTGATGTTCATGCAGTCCAGCGGCGGGCTGACCGACGCCCGCATGTTCCAGGGCAAGGACTCGATCCTGTCGGGTCCGGCCGGCGGCATCGTCGGGGGTGTACGTACGGCCCATCAGGCTGGTTTCGACAAACTGATCACCTTCGATATGGGGGGCACCTCGACCGATGTCGCCCATTACGACGGCGAATATGAGCGCGCCTTCGAAACGCTGGTGGCGGGTGTACGCATGCGCGCGCCGATGATGCGGATTCATACGGTCGCGGCCGGCGGTGGCTCGATGTGTATCTTCGACGGCGCGCGTTATCGCGTCGGTCCGGAATCGGCGGGCGCCAATCCCGGCCCGGCCTGTTATCGCCGCGGCGGGCCGCTGACCGTCACCGACTGCAATGTCATGCTCGGCAAGCTGCAGCCGGAATATTTTCCGCGGGTCTTCGGGGCCGGCCAGGACGAGCCGCTGGACGCCGCGATCGTAGAGGCGAAATTCGCCGCGCTGGCCGACGAAATCAAGGCGGCCACCGGCGACACCCGCAGCCCGGTCGAAGTGGCGGACGGGTTCCTGAAAATCGCGGTCGAGAACATGGCCAATGCGATCAAGAAGATCTCGGTCCAGCGCGGCTATGACGTGACCGACTACACGCTCTGCTGCTTCGGTGGCGCCGGCGGACAGCACGCCTGCCTGGTGGCCGACGCGCTGGGTATGAAGAAGATCTATCTGCATCCCTTCGCCGGCGTATTGTCGGCTTACGGCATGGGCCTGGCCGACGTGCGGGCGCTGCGCGAGAAATCGGTCGAGGACCGGCTGGGCGAAGGGCTGGTGCCCAGATTGGAAGACGTGCTCGGCGAACTGGCCGGCGATGCCGACGAGGAACTCGCCAATCAGCATATCGCCAAGGCGCGGCGGCAAATGCTGCGCCGGCTGCATCTGAAATACGAGGGCACCGATACTTCGATCGAGGTCGATTACGGGTCGCCGGAACAGATGAAGGCCGATTTCGAGGCGGCCCACCGCCAGCGGTACGGTTTCATCATGGCCGACAAGGCGCTGGTCGTGGAGACCGCCGCCGTCGAGGCCATCGGCGCGACCGGCGATGTCGGCGAGGGCACCAGCGGGGTGGCCCCGGCCGAGGGCGGCGAAGCCCGGGCACTGGCCACCATGCCCAGCTTTATGGCGGGCGCCGAGCGCGATACGCCGATCTACGACCGCGGCGACATGACGGCCAGCCAGAAGATCGATGGCCCGGCCATTATCCGCGAGCCGACCGGGACCACCGTGGTCGAGCCGGGCTGGCAGGCGGAGATGAACGCCGGCGGCGATCTGGTGTTGACCCGCGTTGTGCCGGTGCCCAAGCGCGAGGCCATCGGAACATCGGTCGACCCGGTGATGCTGGAGGTTTTCAATAATCTGTTCATGTCAATCGCCGAACAGATGGGCTTTACCCTGCAGAACACCGCCTATTCGGTGAACATAAAGGAACGCGTGGATTTCTCCTGCGCGATCTTCGACAGTGACGGGTCGCTGATCGCCAATGCGCCGCATATGCCGGTGCATCTGGGGTCGATGGGCGAAAGCATCCGCGCCGTCATCAATAACAATGCGGGCAAGATTCGCCCGGGCGACGTCTATATGCTGAACGCACCTTATAACGGAGGCACCCATCTGCCGGACATCACCATCGTGACGCCGGTTTTCGACTCGGCGGGCACGGAAATCCTGTTCTATGTCGGGGCGCGCGGCCATCATGCCGATATCGGTGGTCTGACCCCAGGCTCCATGCCGCCGAACAGTTCCGTCGTGGAAGAGGAAGGCGTCCTGATCGACAACTTCCTGCTGGTCGACCAGGGCGAGTTCCGCGAAACGGCGCTGTATGACCTGCTGGCCTCGGGCGACTATCCGACGCGCAATCCCGACCAGAACATTGCCGACATCAAGGCGCAGATCGCCGCCAACGAAAAGGGCGTGACGGAGCTGCGCCGCATGGTCGGCCATTTCGGGCTGGACGTGGTGTGCGCCTATATGGGGCATGTGCAGGACAACGCCGAGGAGTCTGTACGCCGGGTGATCGACGTGCTGCAGGATGGCGCCTTCACCTATCCGCTGGACAACGGCGCCACGGTTCACGTGTCGATCACAATCGACAAGGCGTCGCGCAGCGCCAAGGTCGACTTCACCGGATCGAGCGACCAGTTGGAGAACAACTTCAATGCCCCCAGCGCGATCTGTCGCGCCGCCGTGCTGTACGTGTTCCGTACGCTTGTCGAGGGCGACATTCCGATGAACGAAGGCTGCCTGAAACCGATAGAGTTGATCATCCCCGAGGGCTCCATGCTGGCGCCCCGATATCCGGCGGCCGTGGTGGCCGGCAATGTGGAAACTTCACAGGTCGTCACCGATACGCTGTATGGCGCTCTCGGGGTAATGGCGGCGGCCCAGGGCACGATGAACAATACGACCTTCGGAAATGACCGTTATCAGTATTACGAGACCATCGCCGGCGGTTCCGGCGCGGGGCCGGACTTCGACGGCACCGACGCGGTTCATACCCACATGACCAACAGCCGCCTGACCGACCCGGAAGTCCTGGAAATGCGCTTCCCGGTGCGCCTCGAGAGTTACGAGATCCGGCATGGCAGTGGCGGGCGCGGCCGCCATCATGGCGGCGACGGTGCGATACGCAAGCTGCGCTTCCTGGAAGAAATGACCATCTCGATCCTCTCAAATCACCGCAGCGTGCCGCCCTATGGCATGGCCGGTGGCGAGCCCGGCGCGTTGGGTGAAAACTGGATCGAGCGCACCGACGGCACAATCCACCGGATGAGCGGCACCGATACCAGCTCGATCCACCCGAATGACATTTGGGTCCTGGAAACACCGGGCGGCGGCGGCTATGGCGAAGCGGTGGAACAGGCCCCGCCCGAGGCGGAATAACAGAAAGGACCGAACATGTCAGACAAATCCGAGGCCGACTCCGGTCGGAAAATCGTCTCGTCCGCCCATTTGGCCGATGGCGGCGCGCCGTCGTTAAGCGAGTTCGAATACGGCCTGTTCATATCCGGTAACGCCTTCGAACGCTGGATCGTACGCTGCATGGCGGCCGCGGGGCATCCGGATTTCGGGCCGCTGGACGTCATGGTCGTCCACACCGTGAATCATCGGGCCCGCGACAAACGGCTTGCCGATATCTGCTTTGTGCTCAATATCGAGGATACCCATCTGGTCAATTATGCGCTGAAAAAGCTGGTCAAGGCCGGGCTGGTCGAGACCGAAAAACGCGGTAAGGAGACGGTCTACAGCACTACGAAACAGGGCGCCGA